>CAIQPH010000312.1 GCA_903873655.1 uncultured Holophagaceae bacterium
GCGGCGCAGATGTGGGTAAGCACCTTCCACAGCTTCTGCACCCGCATCCTGCGCCGCGAGGGCGAGCGCACGCCCGTGGGCCGGGACTTCGTCATCTTCGACCCGGCCGACCAGAAAAGCCTCATCAAGCAGGTGCTGGCGGAGCTGAAGCTGCCGGAGAAGCAGTTCCACCCGAAGAAGCTGCTGGAGCTCATCGGCGATTTCAAGAACCGGTGCCTGCTGCCGGACGAGGCCCGGGAGGAGGCCCTGGATCCATGGACACGGAAGGCGCTGGAGGCCTACGATCTCTACCAGAAGGGCCTGAAGAACCACCGGGCCTGCGACTTCGACGACCTGCTGCTCTGGACCGAGCGCCTGTTCCGCGACCCCGTGATGCAGTCGATCTACGGCGAGCGGTTCAAGTTCATCCTGGTGGACGAGTACCAGGACACCAACCGCGCCCAGTACCTGCTGGTGCAGCACCTGGCCCGGCGGCACCACAATCTCTGCGTCGTAGGTGATGAGGATCAGTCGATCTATGGGTGGAGAGGTGCCGACATCCGCAACATCCTGGACTTTCAGCGGGACTTCCCCGAGGCGGTGCGCATCGAGCTGCTGCAGAACTACCGGTCCACGAAGAAGATCCTGGACGCGGCCTCGGAGGTGATCGCCAACAATGCCCAACGGGTGGAAGGGAAGGGCGCACTCATCACGGATCTGGGCGACGGCGAATCCCTGGTCTTCAAGTTGTCCGACGAGGGGCGGTTGGAGGCGGAGTGGGTGGTGCAGAGGATCCAGGAGTTGCGGTACCAGGAACCCGAGTCCAAGGTCGCCGTGCTCTACCGCGCCAACTGGCAGTCCCGGCTGCTGGAAGAAGCGCTGCGGGCCCAGAACCTGCCCTACCGGCTGGTGGGTGGGGTGAAGTTCTATGAACGGCAGGAAGTGAAGGACCTCATCTCCTACCTGCGGCTGATCTCCAATCCCTTCGACTTGGTGAGCTTCCGCCGCTGCGTGAATGCCCCCAGCCGTGGCGTGGGGCCGACGACGCTTGGCAAGATCGAGGGCGCCATCCCCGAAGGCGGAACGCCGCTGGAAGGCTTGGCCCTGCTGCTGCGGTCGGGTGAGCTGAAGGGCCGGGCCCAACGGGAGCTGGGGAAGTTCCTGGAGCTGTTCCACCGCGCCGGTCCCGAGCGCGAGGCCCAGGGTCTGGCTGGCCTGGTGAGATGGGTGCTCCAGGAGAGCGGCTACCTGCAGAGTCTGGAAGACGAGGCCACGCTGGAGGCCGAGGGTCGCATCCGCAACCTGGAGGAATTCCTCAGCGCCGCCGCCGAGTCCGAATCGCTGGGTCTGCGCCTGTCGGAGTTCCTGGACCGCATCACGCTGGCTTCGGATACCGACAACCTGGAAGAGGCCTCACAGCTCAGCCTCATGACCATCCACTGCGCCAAGGGTCTGGAGTTCCCGTATGTCTTCGTGGTCGGCATGGAGGAGGATGTCTTCCCCAACCGCAATGCCCGGGAGACGCCGGAGGGCTTGGAGGAGGAACGGCGCCTCTTCTACGTGGCCATCACCCGCGCCCAGCTGCGCCTGACGCTGAGCGCCGCCCGCCGCCGCCGGATCATGGGCACCGAGATGCTGGCCATGCCTAGCCGCTTCCTGCGGGAACTCCCCGCCTCGACCCTCAGTGCGCCCATCCGCTGGGGCACCGAGCTCTACCAGGCGGGCGAGGGCGTGCGCCCCGGCAGTTCCTTCAACCGCGGGGCGGGTGGCGCTTCCGTTGCCACGGAACTGCAGCGCATCCGCAGCTTCTTCGATCGGGTCAGGGAGGTGCCGGTTCCTTTGAGCAGTCCGGATGGCGGCAGGTTCTCCGAACCTGCCGAGATGAAAGATCCGAATGCGTTCGCGGCTGGAACCCGGGTGAAAAGCGCGCGGTTCGGCGCGGGCACTGTGCTGGCGGCAACTGGGCGCGGTGAGGGGCTCACTTATACCGTGCGCTTCGACCAGAGCGGCGACAAGCGCATCATGGCGCGCTTCGGGGGACTGGAGCCTGCCTGAACAGGTCGGCCAGCACGTGCTTCCGGTACTCGAAAATCCGCGCGATTTCCCGCCGGACCCACAGCAAGGTGGCAACCCATCCCAGGAGCCCGTAGCCCACCCGGTATCGGACGGTGTCAGTCATTCGTGTTCCGCCGCTGGGTAGGTCCTCGAAATGATGCGTATGGTGCCAGAGGGCAAAGGGACCGGCGATCTGGCGGTCCACGAACTGCTCGCCAGCCACAAAGGTCTCGATGAGGGTGTGCCACCGGATGGGCAGGCCACGCACTCTGATGCGGTAGTCGAAGCGCGCACCGTCCCCTCGAGGCAGGGGCCTCGGCGTGAGCACTTCGAAGCGCAGCCAGGGCGGTGTCAAGGCTTCAAGGTTGGCGGGATCCGCGAAGAAGGCGAACACCTCGCCGCGCGGCGCGGAAAGTTCCTGCACCGCGATGAATACCTCCTCTCTCAAAGCAGATCCTCCAGGGCTGCCTCAGCCGAGGGATAACGGAATTGGAAGCCCTGAGCCAAGGCTCTGGCAGGAACCACGAAGGCGCCCTGCAGCAGCAGTTCCCGCCCCAGCTCGCCGAGCGCGAGTTTCAAGGCAGCGGCGGTCAGGAACCCGGGCACGGGCAGCAGTGGCCGTCGCAACCGCTTCGCGATGAGCCGGGTGAAGGCCCCGTTGCTCAGCGGTGCGGGGGCGGTGCCGTTGAAGACGCCCTGCCAGGCGGGGTTTCGGGCCGCCTCGATGAGCATGGCCACCAGGTCGTCGATATGAATCCAGCTGATCCCCTGCCGTCCGGAGCCGAGCTTGCTTCCCATGAACCACCGCACTGGAGTCGCCATCTTCGGCAGGGCGCCACCCTCCCGGGCCAGCACCACGCCGATGCGCACGACGGTCACCCGCACGCCGAGAGTCGAAGTCATCTGCGCCTCGGCCTCCCAGGCTTGGCAGACGTCTGTCAGGAACCCTGCCCCCGGTCCACTGCCCTCATCCACCGGATCGCTCCCCCGGGGGACGTAGAACCCGATGGCCGAGGCATTCACCAGCGCCGCCGGCGGCTGGGCGCAGGCCCGCATCGCCCCCACCAGCCGTGCCGTGGCACCGATGCGGCTGTCGAGGATGACGGCCTTGCGCGCGGCGGTCCAGCGCTTGTCGGCGATGCCTTCGCCAGCGAGGTTGATGACCGCGTCCCCGTCCTGCAGCAGAACTGGCAGATCTTCCCAGCCGTGCGCGGTGGCTCCCGGGGGCAGGCGCAGACGACCGGGACTTCGGGTGAGCACGATCACCTGGACGCCCTGTTCCACCAGGGTCTGCACCAGGGCCCGTCCCACCAACCCCGTGCCCCCAGCCACCACCACCCGCTTCAGACCCGCCGTTTCCATGCGCGCTCCCTGCCTAGACTACTGATGAGGCAGGGGGAATGGCACCGGGTTCAATGGGTTTGTTGAATTTCGTGTCGGTGGAGCAGTACCCGAGGCATTTCGGTGGCTGGAATGCGAACATGGAGGTTCCGGGGAACCCATGCCCTCACTGAACCAGCAATTCGAGCGCATCCGCCAGTCCGCCACGGTGGCCATGGCCGACCGGATCCTGGCGCTGAAGGCCAGCGGGCAGCCCATCATCGGGCTGCAGGTCGGCGACCCCGATTTCGGGACCCCGCCCGCGGTGCTGGACGCCGCATCCAAGGCCATGCAGAGCGGGTTCACCCACTACGGTCCCTCCACTGGCTATCCCGAACTCCGGCAAGCCATCGCGGCCAAGCTGATGCGGGACGAAGGACTGGCCTATGACCCCGGTACCCAGATCCTGGTCACCCATGGCGGCATCCACGCCTACTACACCGCCCTGCAGGCCATCCTGAATCCCGGCGAGGAGGTCCTGGTTCCGGATCCCACCTGGGCCACCCACGCCAACATGGTGGTCATGCTGCGCGGCAACGTGGTGCGCGTTCCCGCGCCCGCCGAGAACGGCTTCATCCCGTACCTGGACTCCTGGGAGCGGGCGCTCACGCCGAAGACCCGGGCGATCGTGCTGAACTATCCCTCGAACCCGACTGGCGCCTACCCCACCCGCGAATACCTGGAGAAGCTGCAAGCTTTCGCCAAGGCCCATGATCTGTGGGTCATCAGCGACGAAGTCTACGGCAGCTTGTATTACGGCGACCGCCCCACCAGCGTGGCGGCGGTGGAAGGCGCCAGGGAACGCACCCTGCTCGTCAACAGCCTGTCGAAGACCTACGCGATGACGGGCTGGCGCGTGGGCTTTCTGGCGGCCCCCGCCCGCGTCATTGGGAACGCCCTGAAGGCGGGACAGAATTCCATCACCTGCGTCGCCCCCTTCGTCCAAAAGGCCGCCGCCTTCGCCCTCACCGATCCGGCCATCCAGGAGGCCACCGCCCAGATGCGTTCCGCCTATGCCAGGCGCCGAGATTTGGTTCTGCGGATCGCGCGGGAACTGGACAGTTCCAAGGTCCTGGTCACGCCGCCCCAGGGAGCCTTCTACTTCTTCCTGGATGTCCGCCCGTTGCACCAATCCTCGGTGGAGATCTGCGAACGGATTCTGGAAGAAGCCAAGGTGGGACTGGTTCCGGGGTCCGCTTTCGGCGAACAGGGCGAGGGCTTCCTGCGGATGACCATCGCGGCCGCCGACGAAGATGTAGAGGCTGGATTTAGGAACATCATCCAGTGGGCTGAAGCGGAGCAGAGATGAGAGTCGCCTTTCAAGGTGAAGCCGGGGCCTATTCAGAGCAGGCACTGCTCGGTCATTTCGGGCAAGTGGACACCCTGCCTTGCGAGTCCTTCGAGGCCGTGTTCGAGACGGTGAATGCTGGGGCATGCGAGTCGGCCATGATCCCCATCGAGAATTCCCTCGCGGGCAGCATCCACCAAAACTACGACCTCCTGCTGCGAAACGAGCTGCAGATCGTCGGTGAGCATTTCCTCCGCGTGCGGCACTGCCTGATTGCCATCCCTGGTGTGGATATGCGGGACATCCTGAAAGCCATCAGCCACCCGCAGGCCCTGGGACAGTGCGCGGGCTACCTGCGCAGCCATGGCATCCAGGCCGAGCAGGCCTACGACACGGCTGGCAGCGTGAAACTGCTCAAGGAATCAGGTGCTCGCGACACCGCAGCCATCGCCTCGCGGCGCGCGGCGGAGCTGAACGGGATGCAGATCCTGGCAGAGGGCATCGAGGACAACCCCGAAAACTTCACGCGCTTCCTCGCCATCCAGCGGGAACCGCAAGCCTTCCGGGGCGAAGCCAAGACGTCCATCGTGTTCACCCTCAAGAACCTGCCCGGGGCCTTGTTCAAGGCCATGAGCGTGTTCGCCCTCCGGGACATCGATCTGACCAAGATCGAGTCCCGACCCCTCCAGGGGAGTCCCTGGGAGTATCTGTTCTACATCGATTTCGTCGGCGCGACCCAGGAGGATACCGTCAGGCGGTCCCTGGATCACCTGCGGGAATACGCCACGATGCTGCGAGTGCTCGGGTCCTATCCGAGGTTCCGGGGATAAAGGTTCCGCCTTTCTTTGGTCCAGGGTTTAACTTGAGAGTTGGCTTTGAGTCCCGTGGACTCCTTCCGCCGAGGCGATCATGCGCTACCTGCTCTCCAACCTGCCCCTGAACCTGGGCGAAGAGGCGCTGGACCTGGCGGAACTGCTGGCCCACACCCTGGGAGGCCCGCGGACGGATTACCGCGCTATGACCCTGGAGCGCCGCAGCCTGGATGCCCGCCACAAGGGAGCCATCCGTTTCCTGGCGGCACTCAGCTTCGAGTCCGATCGCCCCTTCGAGTTGGGACCGCTGCCAGGTGGACTCAAACTGGAGCCTGCGCCGGTCACGGCGCCTTACGCGGTGGCGCAGCCGCCGCGTAAACCCCGCGTGGTGATCGTAGGCAGCGGTCCCGCTGGCACCTTCTGCGCGCTGCGACTGCTGGACTACGGCATTGAGCCCATCGTGCTGGAGCGCGGCCCGGCCATGGGCGAGCGTGTGCAGGCCATCGCCGGGCTGTGGAAGGAGGCGGTGCTGGACCCCGAGGCCAATGCCCAGTTCGGCGAGGGCGGTGCGGGTACCTTCAGTGACGGCAAGCTCACCACGCGCATCGGGCATCCGGCCACCCGCTACGTGCTGGAAACCTTCGTGCGATTCGGCGCAAACCCCCGGATCCTCTACCTGGCCAAGCCCCACGTGGGCACCGATGTCATCCGCCGTTGCGCCGTGCTCATCCGCAAGTCGGCGGAGGCCCGGGGTGCGCAGTACCGGTTCAAGGCGCAGTTGGCGGACGTGCGCTTCGACACTCAGGGCCGGGTGCGCGCCGCCGTTCTTGCCAGCGGTGAGGAACTGCCCTGCGAGGCCCTGGTGCTGGCGCCCGGTCACAGCGCCCGGGACACCTTCGAGATGCTGCATGGGCATGGTGTCGCCATGCGGCAGAAGCCCTTCGCGATGGGCGTGCGGGTGGAGCATCCCCAGGACCTCATCGACCGTTCCCAGTACGGGCCCAGCGCCGGGCATCCCTCCCTGCCCGCGGCGGACTACAAGCTGGTCTGCAACTTCGGGCTGAATCGAGCCGCCTACAGCTTCTGCATGTGTCCCGGCGGCGAGGTGATCCAGTGCGCCAGCGAGCCTGGCGGCGTGGTGGTGAACGGCATGAGCCATGAGAAGCGCGATTCGGGCTTCGCCAACTCGGGCCTGGTGGCCAAGGTGAACACGGCTGATTTCGGCAGCGACCACCTGCTGGGGGGCATGTACTTCCAGCGGACCTGGGAGCAGGCCGCCTTCCGGGCGGCAGGCGAGACCTACGGAGCCCCGGCCATGTCCGTACAGGATTTCATGAAGGGCAGGCCCTCGGGCCACCTGCCGCGCACCAGCTTCAAGCCCTTCGCGGTGGCGGCGGACCTGAAGACCTGCCTGCCGGATTTCATTCGGGAACAGCTGGCGGGAGCGGTGCCCAGCTTCGACAAAAAGATCCATGGCTTCGCCAGTCGGGAGGCGATCCTCCTGGCCATCGAAAGCCGCACCAGCAGCCCCATCCAGCTGCTTCGCGGCGAGGATGGACAGTCCGTGTCCCATCGGGGTCTCTATCCCTGCGGCGAAGGCGCGGGCTTCGCCGGGGGCATCACTTCCGCCGCCGTGGATGGCATCCGCGTGGCCGAGTGGATCGCCCAGGCCGCCGGAGCCACTGTCTTCTTGCCCTTCGAGAAGCAGGTGCGGGCCGGAGACCTGGCCAACGAGTACTGAGTAAATCACACTCTGAGGTGTCGGAAATCAGCTATCGTAGGTTGCCATCCGAAGGGAAGGCATCGGCCCGGAGGAACCATGTTCGAATCCGCGGAACTCGGCCACAAGATCACTAAGGAAGTTTGGGACCGGGAGCTCCCCGCGCTGCGCGAGGCGCTGCTGGACGCGCAGTACGACCTGGCCGCCGCGAAATTCCCGGTGATCATCCTGGTGGCCGGAGTGGACGGTTCGGGCAAGAGCGAGACGGTGAACACGCTCAACGAGTGGATGGATCCCCGGCACATTCAGACCCATGGGCTCGATGAGCCCTCGGATGAGGAGCGCGAGCGGCCCCACATGTGGCGGTACTGGCGCATGCTTCCACCTAAGGGGAAGATCGGGATCTTCGATGGCTCCTGGTACACCTGGCCCATCCTTGAGCGGGCCTACGGTCGCATCAAGACCTCCGAACTGGACCAGGACATGGGCAGGATCGCACGGTTCGAGCAGATGCTCATCCAGGAGGGCGCCCTGGTGTTGAAGTTCTGGATGCACCTGGGCAAAGGGGCGCAGAAGAAGCGGTTGAAGGGGCTGGAAAAGGATCCGAAGACCAGCTGGCGGGTCACGCCCAGGGACTGGAAACACTTCGAGATGTATGACACCTTCAAACAGGTAGCCGAGCGGTCCCTGCGCGCCACCAGTACCGGAGAGGCCCCCTGGATCGTGGTGGAGGCCACCGATCCTCGGTACCAGAAGCTGACCGTAGGCAAGATCCTGCTGGAGAGACTACGCGCTCAGCTGGACCACCCGGCACCGGTCCTGTCGTCGGTTCGGGCCCTCCCGCGAACCTCCATCGACAGCAGGAATGTCCTCAGGGCATTGGACCTCACCAAGCGGTTGGACAAGAAGGACTACGAGGAGGCCCTGCTGACCCTTCAGGGACGAATGAACCTGCTCGCCCGCCATCGCAGCCTCCGGGAACATTCCATCGTTCTGGCCTTCGAAGGTGTGGATGCGGCGGGTAAGGGCGGGAGCATTCGCCGCATCACCCAATGTCTGGACGCTCGCAGGTACAACATCCATCCCATCGCGGCCCCGACCGAGGAGGAACGGGCCCAGCCCTACCTTTGGCGCTTCTGGCGGACGCTTCCACGCAGGGGCAAGGTGGCCATCTACGACCGCAGCTGGTACGGCCGGGTGTTGGTGGAGCGCGTTGAAGGTTTCTGCTCTGAGGCTGACTGGCAGCGGGCCTACAGTGAGATCAATGATTTCGAAGATCAACTCGTGCGCAGCAAGATCATCGTGTTGAAGTTTTGGCTGTCCATCAGTCAGGAGGAACAGCTGCGGCGCTTCGAAGAACGTCAGGTGACGCCCTTCAAGCGGTTCAAGATCACTGAGGAGGACTGGCGCAACCGGGAGAAGTGGCCCGAATACGAGGCCGCGATCTGCGACATGCTGGATCGGACCAGCACGGAGATTGCACCCTGGACTCTCGTCGAAAGTGAAAACAAGTACTACGGGCGGGTCAAGATCCTGAAGACCCTCGTTCAGCGGCTGGAGGAGGAACTCTAACAGGCTTCAGGCTTCAGGCTCCAGGTCTCAGGCTTCAGGAAGGAACTGGCGGCGGCCTGCGGGCCGCCCCGTCTTTTCCATTGGAGCCGTGAAGTCCGGAACGGCCGCCCACAACTTCGCGGCCCTTCTTTCCTGAAGCCTGTAGCCTGGAGCCTGCCCTCAGACCGCCCGCTCTTTGCCGAACACGCGGTCGAGCACCAGCCCGGCGGTTTCTTCGATGCTGCGCCCGGTAACATCCAGCACGGGCCAGCGGCGATGGTGCCGGAAGACATCGTCGGCGTAAGCCAGCTCGTCGAGAATCCGGCCCATGTCGCTGTAGCTGTCCGCGCTGCCCGTGGCGCCCAGACGCTTCAGGCGGTAGGCGCGGATTTCCTGAAGGCGGTCGGCCTGAATGGTGAGGCCCACGATGCGGCCCTGGGGAATGGTCTGGAGTTCCGGCGGCAGGGGCACCCCCGGCACAAGGGGCACGTTCATGACTTTGTAGCCTTCCATGGCGAGGTAGACGGACAGGGGGGTCTTGCTGGTGCGGCTGATGCCGACCAGCACGATGTCCGCATCCGGAATGCCGCCCATGTCGATGCCATCATCGAATTTCAGCGCGAACTCGATGGCTTCCATGCGGCGGAAGTATTTGTCGCCCACCACATGGAAGGCCCCAGGGCGCTCTTCGGGGCGTTCATTGAGGTAGGTTGCCAGGGTGTCGAGAAGACTGGCGAACAGGTCCACCTGAGTGAGGAGCAGGGCCGAACAACGCTCGTCAAGGTAGTCCCGCATTTCGCGGGACACGGTGGTGTGGACGATGACCGCCTGCTTGTCCGTGGCCATCTGGAGGACCCGGTCCAGGTCGTCCCGGGAGCGGACGTTCTGGAAGCGGCGGATCAGCGTCGCGCTTTCGCCCTTGGAAAACTGGGTGAGTGCCGCCTGTACCATTCGAAGGGCCGTCTCCCCAGAGCCGCCGGAGACTACGTAGATCTGCTGTTTGTCCATGCAATTCAGCATAACCTGGGAGGATGCACCCACGCGTCCTAGCTTGGCTAGTCATGGCCCTGCCCATCGGAGCGGTGCTGGGCGCGCTCCTGGTCCTCACCCTCCGCTGGATCCGCCTGCGGCGACGCGTGCCTGGGGATCCTGAATCCCTGCTCCTCTCGGCGGTCTCGGGCAGCCTGAGGGAGCGGGGCGAACTGGCCGCTTCCCTCGGCGAACTGCGCACGGTCCACGAGCGGCTCCTGGATGCCCTTCCCACGGGTCTGCTGTGGGTGGACCAGCGGCGTCGCGTGGCGGCCCTGAATCGCAGGGGACAAGAACTCCTGGGCGTGACGCCGGGCGTCGTCGGCCTGGAGGCGGCCTTCGTGCTGGAACCCTATCCATGGTTGCGCGAGGCGCTGGAGGCCGAACCCGGCCCAGCCCATCGGCTTGGGGCGCTGGACCGGCGATGGCGGATCCAGCGCATGGAAGCGCCCGATCGCATCGGGGCCCTGGTCCTGTTCGAGGACATCACCGAGGGGGAACTGGAAGGTCGCCGCCGTCAGTTGCGTGAGCGGTTCGCCGAGCTGGGGGAAATGACGGCGGGCATCGCCCATCAGCTGAAGAATGGCCTGGCTGTCCTGAAAGGGCAGGGACAATTGCTGGATCGGGCCGGCCACGGTGCGGCCGCCGCGGTGCTGCTCGAGGAGACCGAGGACTTGGAGCGGCTCGTCCAGCGGTTCCTCCAGTGGGCGAAACCGCTCGAGCCGCTATCCGAACCGCTGCGGCTCGAGGACGTGGCCGCCCAGGCACTGACTGAACTGAAGCGGCGCCCCGTGAGCCAGGGCCGCAGCCTCCTGAGTGAGGGGAATGGTGCTGCCATCGGTGATCCCCTTCTGCTGCACCAGGCCCTGGTGAACCTGGTGGAGAATGCCTGCCAGGCCACGCCCGTGGGCGGGCGTGTGCTGGTGCGGATCTCCGAGCGGCACCTGGACATTCTGGACGAAGGTCCCGGCCTTTCCGAGGACATGGCCCGACGCATGCTGCGTCCTTTCGAAAGCGGCCGTCCCGATGGCACGGGCCTGGGTCTGCCACTGGCCCTGAAATGGCTCAATGCGCAGGGCGCGGACCTGCGCTTGTCACGCAGGCCCGAGGGGGGCACCCGTGCGGAGATCATCTGGTGACTGGTAGATTGGTGGAATGAGCATGCAGCAGAAGCGGAATGCCACTTTGGCGACCATTCGCCGAAGGCGAATAGGACCGGCTGCGCAGCAGACGGCCCCGGATGGGCGAGCGCTACCTGCGCGAGTCAAGCCGAAGCCCGGAGGGCGCGGCACAGGGAGGCTCCACCTCGGCCAGCCAAGCGCGCAGGAGCACGCGCAGCGTGCGTTAGGTGGAGGTGCCGCGTGAGCATGCAGCAGAAGCGGAATGCCACTTTGGCCAAGCCGAAGCCCGGAGGGCGCGGCACAGGAGGTGCCGCGTGAGCATGCAGCAGAAGCGGAATGCCACTTTGGCCAAGCCGAAGCCCGGAGGGCGCGGCACAGGAGGTGCCGCGTGAAGATCGCGCTGCTCCAACTCAACGCCCGTCTCGGGGATCCCGAAGGCAACGGCCACAGGCTGGAAGTGGCCTACGGCGAGGCCGTCCGTGCCGGGGCCCAGCTGGTCCTGGCCCCTGAGTTGGCCATTCCAGGCTACCTGCTGGAGGACCGTCTCTGGGAAGCCGGCATGCGACGGCGCATCGAAGGGGAATCTATGCGGCTGGCGGCCCTGTCCGGGTCCGTGCCCCTGGTGTTCGGCACCGCCCGGCCCGCGCCCTCGGGGCGGCTCTGGAACGAGCTCTGGTGGTGTGAGGGCGGTCGCCTCGGGCACTGCTCCCGGAAGCGCGTGCTGCCCAGCTACGATGTCTTTGACGAGCACCGCTACTTCGAACCCGACGCAGCGCCGCAGCCGCTGGTGCCCTTCCTCGGTCATCGCATCGGGCTGTCCATCTGCGAGGATCTCTGGGCCGACCCGCAGCTGGGAAATACGCCGGTGGGTTACGGGATGGATCCCATTGCCGATCTGGTCGCCGCCGGGGCAACGCTCATCCTCAACGCCAGTGCCAGTCCCAGTTCCCTGGGCAGCTGGCTGCCGGAGGGCCGGAGCGCCCCCTGGGCCATTCCTTCGAAAGAGGCCCAGCGTCGCCGCCTCCTGCCTGGGCTGGCCCAGAAGCATCGGATTCCGGTCGCCTACGCCAGCCGCGTGGGCGCGGAAAGCTGGCTGCTCTTCGATGGCGGGTCCGGCCTGGCCCTGCCTGATGGCCGCTGGCAGGGAGGCGATTCCTTCCAGGAGGGACAGCTCCTGGTGGATCCGGCGGCTCCCGGCCGGTCTTGGAGTTCCGTGGAGGAGGGTCCCTGGCTGCGCCGGGCCCTGGTGACAGGCATCCGGGACAATCTCGCCAAGCAGGGTCTGGAGGCGGTCGTTCTGGGCCTGTCCGGTGGCATCGACAGCGCAGTGGCCGCCGCCCTGGCGGTGGAAGCGCTAGGACCGGATCGCGTTCTGGGAGTGGCGATGCCCACGCGCTACAGCAGCGCGGAAAGTTCCGATTACGCCGAGCGGCAGGCCCGGCATCTGGGCATGGGCTTCCTCGGCCTGGACGCGGACGCCCCTTTCGCGGGCTTTGCTGCCGCGCTGGAGAAGGCCTTGCCCGGCCGCACCTTCGGATTGACCGATGAGAACCTCCAGAGCCGTTGTCGCGGCAGCCTGGTCATGGCGCTCACCTCGGAGCCGGAAGTCCAGCGCCGCTTGGGAACCGACCGGGTGGCGGTGCTGAACACGGGCAACAAGAGCGAGGCCGCCACAGGCTACTTCACGCTCTACGGCGACGGCATCGGCGCCTTCTCGCCTCTGGGGGATTGTCTCAAGGCCCGCGTCTACGCCATCGCCCGGGACCTGGGGGAGGCCGTGCCCCGCAGCGTGCTCGAGCGTCCACCCACCGCCGAGCTGAGGCCCGGGCAGACCGACGAGGCGAGCCTGCTGCCCTACGCCCAACTGGATGCCATCCTGGGCACAGCTCTTGAAGCCCAGCGCCCCGAAGAAGGCCTGGCGGACGATCTGGCCCTGCTGCTGGAGGGCGAGGCCCTGGCTCAGGCCCGGTCCGCCCTGCCGCGCATCCTGGGCCTCCTGCGGCGCACCGAGTTCAAGCGGCGGCAGCTGCCCTTCGCCTTCAAGGTCAGCCCCAAGGCCTTCGGCGCCGGCCGCCGGATCCCCCTCACAGCGCTCTGATACCCTCCGGGGGTTCCGCGCTGCGCCCACACCCCCAGGGCGATCCCGGCATCGGCGCCATATTTCAGGATGGTAGCCCTCCCCGGACTCGAACCGGGACTTCATCGCTGAAAGCAGATTTTGAGTCTGCCGCGTCTGCCATTTCGCCAGAGGGCCAACCCGCCCAGAATACCCAGCCTGATGAGGGGGGTCTACTTCCAGCGGGCGCTTTTCCCGCTTAGCCCGCACTTGAATGGACGAAACTCGATGAGAGCGGAGATACCCGAATGTCGTCTTCACTATTTGAGTAGACCGAAGGATCTACCGATGGTTGAGACATCGTGGCCCTCCCCGGACCGGAATGACCAGGCCGGTGAAGGGGTGGGTCGTGATCGATATCTCAAAGGACATGATGCTGAAGCGCCTCCTGAAGCAAGTGCAGTCCAGGCTGGTTCCCGACCCGGACCTGCCGCTGGAGAAGCAGTTCTTCCAAGGGCTTTGCCACCTGGCCGGCCTGCTGTGCATCTTCCTGGTCCTTCCCGTGAACGCATTCCAGAACCTTCCCCACTGGGAAAACGGCGTGCTTTTTGTGTTTGGCCTGGAACTTCTGGGACTGGCCTGGGCCGCCCGGCGCGGAATGTACCTCAGATCGACGGCGCTGATTTCCGCGGTGATCTGCCTGGATCTGGTCTGGTTCCCCAACGGCGGTTCTCAGGGCAGCATCGGTCTCTATTTCTTCACCGCAGCTCTCTTCCTCGTGGTGTTCTACCAAGGGCTCTCCCGCGCGGTGGTCTTTGTCCTGCTTGTGGCGGACATCATCGGGCTGCACCTGGTGGAGGGAATTTGGCCTCACTTGGTGCATCCATTCCAGAACAGTACGGATCGCTTGATGGATCTGTCGACGGGCTATCTATTCAGCCTGCTCATCTGTGCCCTGATGCTGTGGGTAATCTTGAGCAGGCTCAACTGGGAGCGAAGGAGGCTTGCCGAGTCTGAGCGGTTCTATCGCGAATTGCTGGAGCGCCAAGGGGAAGGCTTCGGGATGGTGGATGGTGAAGAACGCTTCACATTTGCCAATCCGGTGGCCGAGATGATCTTCGGGGTCCCGCCCGGCGGCCTGGTGGGGCGGAACCTCATGGAATTTCTTGAGGGGCCACAGCAGCAGCAGGTGCAGGGGGAGACCCGGGAACGGAAAGTCGGGCACTCGAGCACTTATGAGCTGGATATCCGGAGACCCGATGGCGATGTGCGGACCCTACTGGTCACTGCCAATCCGGGGCCTGGTGACCCCGGGCAAGCCTTCCAGGTCATCGCGGTGTTCCGGGACATCACGGAGCGCAAACAGGCCGAAGAAACCACGCGGCTCCTGGAATTGGAGAAGCATCAGACTCAGAAGATGGACAGCCTGGGCAGCCTCGCGGGCGGCGTGGCCCACGATTTCAACAACATGCTGGGCGGCATCATGGGGTACGCCGACCTGCTCCTGTCCAGGGAGTCGGACCCAGCCCGCCAGAAATACCTGCGTTCCATCCTGAGTGCGGCCTCCCGATCCTCTGAACTGACCCAAAAACTCCTGGCTTTCGGTCGCCGGGGCAAGAACCGTGTTGAATCCCTGGATTTGCCGATCCTGGTGGAGGAGTGCCTGGCCATCCTGCGGCCCTCCATGCCGCCTGACCTCCAGGTGGTTGTTCAGGTAGCCGGCTGCCCCACGGTGGACGGCGACCCCTCGCAGCTCCGCCAGGTGCTGATGAACCTCTGCCTCAACGCGATCGAAGCCATGCCCGAGCGAGGGATCCTGACGATCAGCGCCCGCTTGCGGGAATGGTCCGAGGAAACGCTGCCGGGACTTTCGTTGATTCCGGGATCCTACGCGGAGCTTGCGGTTTCCGATACCGGCATCGGCATGACCGAGGAGACCAGGCAACGCATCTTCGAACCCTTCTTCACGACGAAGGACAGTTCCCAGGCGACCGGAACCGGCCTGGGCCTCTCCACGGCCTACGGTATCATCCACGCTCACCGGGGCTGCATCACAGTGAGTTCTGTCCGGGGCAGGGGGAGCACCTTCCGCGTGTTCCTGCCCGTGGGGACCCTTGCTCCAGCGCTGCCGGCGTCCAGGGTCGAGTCGGTGCCGGGGCAGGGCGTGATCCTGCTGGTCGAGGATGAGCCTCTGCTCAGGGAACTGGGGACGTCCATCCTCGAGACGCTCGGGTTCAAAGTCGTCACGGCCGTTGATGGGGTTGACGCCCTCACCGTCTTCCGAAGGCAAAACCAACGCCTTCGGGCCGTCCTCCTCGACCTGAAGATGCCCAACATGGGCGGCCGCGAAGCCTTCATGGAATTCCGGCGGATCAATCCAGGCGTGCCGGTCATCATCTGCACTGGCTACGGGGAGAACGAGGAAGTGCAGGAACTGCTGACCCTGGGTGCCACGGGCATGCTGGCCAAGCCCTACCGGATTGCAGACCTGGCGATGAAACTCGGGCAGGCTCCCGTGGATTGACGGGTGGGATTCTGGCTGAGGCTGCCCGCTAACCAGAACTCGGTATGATTTTTTTCGAAAATTTCTGAAAACTTTTCGCCCAGAAAAGACACTTGCGCCGCCTCGCTGCTCTGGGGGATGCTCGGCTATTCCACTGTTTGGATGTCCAAGACCCTCCCCCCTTGGACTTCCTGCAGCCCAACCAAGGCCAGCCTCTGGCCCAGGAGAGATGCATGAATCGAAAGTTCGCCACACTTACTCTGACGGCCTTGGCTTGCGCCATGGTCGCCTCAGCCCAGACCTCCTCCACATCTGGTGCTGTCCGGGGCGTCATCAAGGACAAGGCGGGCAAGATCATGTCCGGCGCCAGCGTGGTTCTGCGCAATCGCGAAACCGGCTACACCCGGACGACGACCTCGGATGCCCAGGGTGAGTACCGTATCGGCCTGCTGCCCGTTGGCAGCTACGAACTCACCGTCAGTGCCTCGGCCATGAGGACCGTCAAGGATGCAAACATCCAGGTCCTGCTGGGCCAGAGCTCTGTGGCCAACTTCAGCGTCGACAAGGCAGAGGCCGCCGCGACGGTGGAGGTTGCCGCCGTGTCAGGATCCCTGGACACGACGCAGGTGAACGCGATGGTCGCCATCGACGAGAAGCTCGTGGAGAACGTCCCCCTTAAGGGCCGCAACTTCACTGACCTCATGAAGCTCACTCCCGGCGCCGTCACAGGGGCCACCGGGCGCCAGGTGGTGGAAGGCTCCCGCGGCATCATGAACAACCTGACCATCGATGGGGCGAGCTTCAACTCCAGCTTCTACGGCGATCCCCGGGGCGGCACGGCCATCCCCTTCAGCTTCGGGCTGGATACGGTCAAGGAAATGCAGATCATCACCGATGCCTATGATCCCCAGTACGCGGGCGCCGGTGCGGTCATCAATGCCGTTTCCAAGCAGGGCGGGAATGAATTCTCGGGCGATGTCCTGGACCAGTTCCGCAGCCAGAATCTGGTGGCCAAGCTTCGTCCGGTGCCTTACGACCCCCGGGGCACCACCAACACGACCGCCTCTAGGACCCTCGCCTTCAGCCAGCAGCAGCTCAGCGCGAATGTGGGCGGTGCCATCATCAAGGACAAGCTCTTCTACTTTGTGGGCGCCGAGACGGTCCACTACTCCACCAACCTCACCCCTGCTTTCGCGGTTGCCTCCAGTGGCAACAATTCCATCACCAATCTCAACACTTTCATCACGAACTTCGGCGGCATCGCCGTGGGGAGCGACGGCCACACCCTCGCCTCCGAATCAGGCCGGGCCATTACCAACGACCAGAAGAACACCACCGTGTTCGCCCGCCTGGACTGGATCATCAACGAGAACCACCGGGCCTCGCTCCGGCTGAATACTCAGAACTTCACCAACACGAACGGGACGAACCTCGGCCTCACCACGGGTCTCAGTGACAATGGCGTGGACGGGGTGAGCAGCGTCTCCTGGGTGGCTGAACTGGTGAGCAGCATCGGCGTCAACATGACCAACGAAGCCCGCCTCCAGGTTGCTGACGAACGCCATCCGAGGGCGGCCAATTCATCCGTGCCTGAATTCACCGTGTCGGGCGGCTTCACCGCCGGGCAGATCTGGTACGCCCCCAGCCAGCTCAACGAGTTCAACAACCAGCTGCTGGACACTCTGACCTGGTCTCAGGGCGATTGGCTGGTCAAGGGCGGCGTGGATCTGCAGTGGTATTCCTTCCAGAACCAGTTCCCCCAGTACATGGGCGGCTTCTTCAGCTTCCCCGATTACGCCACCGCCAACCTCTGGGCCGCGGGTTCCCTTACGGCCGCCAACAGCAGCGTGTCCTACCGGGGCGCTGTGAGCCCCACCAACGGCTGGATCAACTACAACTCCTCGCTGTTGGCCGGGTTTCTGCAGGCCCAGTACAAAGGGTTCCTGGACCATCGCCTGAACCTGACCGGTGGCCTGCGCGTCACCCGGGAGGGCGAGCCGAACAATCCCATGCCGAGAGCCCAGCTGGCCGGCACGGATCAGGCGGACACCAATACTTCCATCGATCCCCGGTTCGGCTTCAGCCTTGACCTGTTCGGGGACGGGAAGACCGTGGTCAAGGGCGGCTGGGGCGCCTTCTCCAGTCCCAACCCAAGCCTGACCGTGTCGAACACCATGACAGCCAACGGCAACACCATCTCTGTCTACAGCATCAGCCCTTCGACCAGTGCTGCCACCCTGGCCGCCTGGAACAGCGGCGCGCTCTCCTATGCGAACCGTACTCTGAGCGACACGACTTTGGTTCCCCTGGATACCACGACGCTGACAACTTTGGGCGGCGTCGGGGCCCGCACCGGCCAGATCTGGGATCCGGCCAACAAGATGCCCCGGAAGATCAGCAGCACCCTGGGCGCCGAACACCGGTACGACAACGGGCTGGTGCTGGGCCTGCGCGGCGAGTACACCGTCTTCCAGCATCAGCAATACTTCGTCAACGTGAACCTGGGACAGCGCAATGCGGATGGGACCACCGCCACCGGGGCCTACTACAACGATGGCTACCCCACCACCGTGAACCTCTTCACCACTGCCGCCGCCAGCAGGCCTGGGCATGCCACCATCCGGGGCCGCAATGTCGACTTTACTGGATTCGGCGATGTCTACCTCTCCGAGAACAATGGCACCGGATCCTACAAGGCCCTCACGTTCACCGCCGCCCGCACGTCGGAGACCGGGTTCGGATTCCAGAGCAGCGTGACCTTCTCGCAGGAGAGGGACATGAACAGCAACGAGCGCATCACGAATGGCGGCATCAGCGTGACCAACAACCCCGCCGATCCGAGCGCCAACCTGGCCCCCGGTGACAGCGACGTCAAGTTCCGCGGCGTATTCACCGGGTATTTCCCGGTGCTCTTCGGGGTCCAGGGGGCGGTCACCCTCCAGTTCCAGTCCGGCCTGCCCTACTCCCCGTTTGCTACCTCGAATGTCAACGGCGACAACCTCACCAATGACTATGCGCCCGGCTATGGAGGGCGCAACGCCTTCCGGCAGCCCTCCCAGAAGTACTTCGACCTGGCCCTCAAGCGGGCCTGGAAGATCACCAAAACCTTCCAGATTGAAGGCGGCGTGCAGGTATTCAACGTCTTCAACTGGGCAAACCAGACCACCAGCCAGACGACCGCCATCACTTCTGCCACTACGTCAGCGACCAATCCTGTCCCCAACGCTCCCATTGCGAGCTTTGGCTGGAGGGATACCCTCGATCGGAACCCGCGGGAAGTTCAGTTCAGCCTGCGCCTGAAGTTCTAGGGATTCCAGCCAACGCGAGAAGGGCCCCGCGTTTGCGGGGCCCTTCTCGCGTTGGTGAATGGTTCAGATCCGGAACCGGGCCACCAGGGCATTGAGCTGCTCGGCCAGATGGCTGAGCTCGTCCACGGTGTGGGTGGATTCCTTGATGGTGGCGGCCATCTCTTCCATGGCCGCGGCGTTCTGCTCGGCGATGGCGGTGAGGTTGTCCATGGCGGCGACGACGGACTGGCTGTCGCGGCTCTGGGTCTCGCTCTGGCCGCCGATGGTCTTCATGCGCTCGGCGGAGTCCGTAATGGCGCTTTGGATGCTGTTGAGGGCCTCGCCTGCGGTGTTCACCATCTTGGTGCCGTCGGTGATGGCGCGGTTGGAAGTCTGGATCAAGGCGGTGATCTCTTTGGCTGCAGTGGCGCTGCGCTCCGCCAGCTTGCGGACCTCTTCGGCCACCACGGCGAAGCCCTTGCCGTGCTCGCCGGCCTTGGCCGCCTCGATGGCGGCATTGAGCGAGAGCAGGTTGGTCTGGTTGGCGATCTCGGTGATCACCGTAAGGATGTTGCCGATCTGCTTCGAGTTCTGGTTGATGGCCTGCATGCCCGCAATGGCGCTGCCCACGGCGGTGCCGCCCTTGCCCGCGGCCGCCTGGGCCTGCTCGAACACGCCGAGGGCATCCGCGACGTTGGAGTTGACCACCTGGGAAGAGCCGGCGATGCCCTGCACGCTGTCGGTGGTGGTGGAGACGCTGGCCTTCTGGCTTTCGGCCGCATGGGCGATGCTCTGGGCCGTGCTGTGCATCTCGGACATGCCCGCCGACATCTGCAGCGAACCCGAGGCGATGTTGGTGGAGATGGCCATCACTTGCTGGACAATCTGGTGGATGTTGTCCACGAACCGGTTGAAGTGGCCGGCCAGGGCCGCGATTTCGTCATTGCCGGTCACGTCCAGGCGGGCGGTGAGATCGCCCTCGCCTTCAGAAATGTCCCGCATGCGCTTCTGAATGTTCTCCAGGGGCGTAACGATGGTGTTGCCCAGGAAGAACGCGGCGCCGGTGCCGGCTCCCAGCATCACGATGCCGAGCAGGGCCAGGCCCAGGATGGCGCTGAGCTGACTCCGCTGGAGTCGGTCGCGATTGACCAGCAGCATGACGTAGGACTTGAGTGGCGCGCCTTCGACCTTCACCAGCACGCCCATCACCAGATAGCCATCCATATCGAAATAGGGCGTGCGATTGGCGGGCTCCTTGGCCGTTGCCTTCAGCAGGGCCTCGGCGAAGGGGGCCAGGTCCACTTGCGAGGTCTTGGCCTTCGATTTGGTCACGACCCTGGGTGCCTTGGTGGCCGGGTCCTGCGAGACGAGGGCGGCCTGGGTGATGTCGTTATCATCCTTCAGCCCATCGAGCCCCCGCTCCACCAGGCCCAGGTCCTCGAACTGGACTCCGGACTGGATGCCATCGGCGACCAGCCCGGCCAGGCTTTCGGTTTTGAGCTTGAGCCCGTCGTTGAGCGCCGAGTTGAGGCGCCATAGGGAGAAGGCATTGGCCGTGAGCCCGAGCATGACCGCCAGGGCCAGGATCGAATACATCAGCTTCTTGCGGATGTTGAGGTTGTTCCAGAAGTCCATGGCCCGCCCCTGAAGAGGTGTGCCGTCGCATCGGGTGCCTGGAAGCCGGAGTTGAATTTTGCTACCGGAGGGTGACGACTGTGGCGCCGGCTCCACCCTGGGCCTGAGGGGCGTCCTCGACCCGGGCGATGCCGGGGTGGCCGCGCAGGGCCTCGCGGACCGCCGCCTTCAGCCGGCCAGTCCCATGGCCGTGGATGATGCGGATGAACCGGCGACCCGCCGCCAGGGCTTCCTCCACAAAGCGGTAGACTTCGCTGTCCACATCGTCGCTAGCTCGGCCGATGAGGTTGATCTCGGCTTCGACATCCTGGACTTCGGCTCGTACTCGGACCTTGCCGGAGGCCTTCGGCAGGCTCTCCCTGGCCCCGGTGGCTTCCAATTCATCCAGACGGCACTCCAGGCGGCGACCCTGCGGTGTCTCCAGGGTTACCCGGCCGCCTTTCACCGCGACGACCCTGCCTTCGACCCCCAGGCCCCGGTGGCGGGCAAACCCGCCCTCAGACACTTCCCGGGGGACAGAGTCCTTGGTGCTGCCTCGGGCCGGGGCCAGTTCGGCCTCGGCCAGACGGGTCAGCTGCTTGACCCGTTCATGGGCCTCGGTGCCCAGGCGGTCCGCATTCCCCCCGGCAGCCTTCTGACGGTCCTTGAGTTCGCGGACCAGTCGCTTGCCCTCGTGCTCGAGGAAGTCCAGCACCCGGGCCACTTTTGCTTTTGATTCTGACTGGAAGGCCTCGCGTTCCAGGCGCAGGCGTTCCTCGCGCTGGCGCAGGATCTCACGGTCCTTCTCGGCGGCGGTCAGCTGTTGGCGCAGGCCTTCGGCACCTTCCAGCTGGCGTGCCCGTTCCGCCTCCAGCTCCCGGAGGAAGTCCCGCCAGTCCTGTTCCCGCTTGCCCAGCACCCGGTCGGCGTGATCCAACACGGGTCGCGGCAGGCCCAGCCGCGCCGCGATGGTGAGGGCCCGGCTTTGGCCAGGCTGGCCCACCAGCAGGCGGTAGGTGGGGGCGAGGCGGTCCTCGTCGAACTGGACCGAGGCGTTCTGGAAGCGGCTATGGCGCAAGGCCCATTGGCTGATGTCGCCCAGGTGGGTGGAGCAGAGGATCCAGCAGTGGCGGCGCGACAGGGTCTGGAGCAGGGCGATGCCGAGGGCCGCGCCCTCCTTGGGGTCCGTGCCCGTGCCAAGCTCGTCCAGGAGCACCAAGCCGCCATCCTGAACTGTTTCCAATATCCCTTTCAAATGCAGAATATGGCTGCTGAAAGTTGAGAGGCTTCCGGTGATGGTCTGGTGATCGCCGATGTCCGCATGAAGGCTGGGCAGGGCGGGGAAGCTGGAGCCCTCCCTGGCAGGCACGGCGCAGCCGCAGGAAGCCAGGGCCGACAGCAATCCCACCGTCTTGAGGACCACCGTCTTCCCCCCGGTGTTGGAGCCAGAGATGATCAGGCCGGGCCTTGCCGCCTCCAGCACCAGGTTCAGGGGCACCACATCGTGCGACAGGGGGTCCAGACCCAGCGCCTCACGGACCGCCGGCAGCAGGAGCGGATGCCGGGCTTCCAGCAGGCAGAGGCGGCCCTGCTTTGGATCGGTCGCCAACTCCGGGAGATGAGCATTGCAAAGGGAGGCCCAGCGCAGGAGTGCAAGGCCCTGATCGGCCCTGGCCTGGAGAGCCCGCCACCGAACGAAGTCCTCCCGGCGGTTCCGCAGTTCCGCCAGCAGATCCCGCAGGAAGGCCTGGACGGCCTGGGCGTAGTCGCGGTCGGCTTCGACATGGGCGTTGTTGAGCGGCACGGCCTCCATGGGCTCGATGAACACCGTGGCGCCGCTGCCGCTGCGGTCCAGCACGAGGCCCGGTACCAGGCTCCGGCGCTCGGTCCGCACAGGCAGGCAGGAGCGGCCGTTCCGCTCGACGACCACGGCCTCGCTGAAGGCATCGGGCGCTGCGCGCAGGAGTCGCTGGAGCTTGGCCTGCACCGCGTGGAAGGCCTCCTGGCGATCCCGGTGGAGGCTCGCCAGGGCGGGAATGCGCAGGGGATCCAACTGCCCGTCGGCATTGAAGCACTTCGAGAGGCGCTCCACCAGCGGGGTGGGCTCTGGCAGCAGGGCCGCCGTCACCTGCAGGCGGTCGATGCCCAGGTGCGTGCCCTGGGGTGCGGGCCGTGCTTCCGGCCAGGCCAGGGAGGAGAGGCTCGACAGCAGCCGTGACAGGGCCTTCAGCCCATCCCTCAGCTGCCGCCAGTGCTCGGGCAGCAGCCAGCCCGCCGGATTCAGCAGCTCATCCAAGGCTTCATCCATGGGCAGCACGGGCAGCAGGTCCGGCGAGGCGGCCCAGAAGTCCCGGAGCTCCAGCTGGTGGAGGCGGCGCAGGCCCGCCAGCCCATCTCCTGGATGCATGCCGCCCAGGGCTTCCCGAGCGAGGCGCGTGCGCCCGCCCGACTGGATCAGCCGGACCGCTTCCGGGAATTCCAGGGCGTCAAGTTCAGGGTTCATGGGAGGGCTTCCGGCTCCAGGCTTCTGGCTTCAGTAAAACAAAAAAGGCCCGCTCTCGCGGGCCTTTTCACGCGGCGCGAGGCGCCGCACCAGTCTCAACCGATCATGCGGCGCTCTTGTGCGAGGCGCTTCAGGGTCTTCTTACGGGCGGCGAGCATTTTCCGCTTGCGCTTGGCACTGGGCTTCTCGTAGTGCTGGCGTTTCTTCAGCTCACTGAGGATGCCGGACTTTTCGCACTTCCGCTTGAAGCGGCGAAGGGCGAACTCGAAGGTTTCGTCTTCTTTGACCTTGACCAAAGGCATGGGGATGCACCTCCTTTCCCGTGAATTTCAGCCGGGCCGCCAGGGCACCGGACCGAACGAGCAGTGTATCCCAACTTCCGGGTTATGGCCATGTCGAATCCCAGCCGCTACTCTGGGGTTCCCAGTTCCCGGAGCCCAATGTCCCGCCCCCTGCTGCTGATCGTGGACGGCGAGTCCATCCGGACTCCAACGCTGGACTCCGCCCTGGAGGCCGACGACTGGGCGGTCCAGTGGATCAGTTCCGGGGATGCCCAGGCCTCCTTGGGCGCGGGGCCCCTTCCTGACCTGCTGCTGCTCGACCCGTCGGTGGCCGGCGGGGCGGGGTATGTGGTGGCCCGGGCCCTGCGGGAGCGGAAGCCCAAGCTGCCGGTGCTGGCGTTATCGGATGGGCCCTTCCCCCATCCGGATGTGACTGGGTCCGCGGTGGACATCCAGGTTCACCTGGACCGCAGCCAGGATGCAGAAACCCTGGCCGAGTGGCTCCGCCGTTTCCATCCGGGAGGCCCCAAGCTCACGACCGAGGATCTTTTCGGCGATCTGCTGGAGGAACTCGAGCGGCTCCCGACGGCTCCGGCCTTACCGCCCGCCCCCAGCGTCCCCAGCATCGTCCCGAGTGCGGGTGAGCCCCTCGACTGGACGGCCGCCGGCGCCGAAGTGGCTGTCGTGCCTGCCACGCCACTGCCCGATACCCCTGCCCAAGCCGGTCCCATCGAGGAATACGGGAACTACTTCCTGCTGGAGAAGATCGCCGTGGGCGGCATGGCCGAGCTCTTCAAGGCCCAGCAGCGGGGCGTGCAGGGCTTCCAGAAGATCGTGGCCATCAAGCGCATCCTGGCGCACTTCAGCGAGAACGAGGACTTCGTCACGATGTTCATCGACGAGGCCAAGCTGGCCGCCCAGCTCACCCACCCGAACATCGTGCAAATTTTTGATCTCGGGAAGTCCGGCAACTCCTACTACATCGCCATGGAGTACGTGAATGGACGCGATCTCCGCACCCTGCTGAAAAAGGTGCGAGAGTACGGTCGGCCCTTCCCGGAACAGGTCGCGGCCTTCGTGGTGATGAAGGTGGCCGCGGCCCTCGACTATGCCCACCGCAAGCGCGGCTTCGATGACCGGGAACTCAAGCTGGTTCACCGGGACATCAGCCCTCAGAACGTGATCCTCTCCACCGAAGGCGCCGTGAAGCTGGTGGACTTCGGCATCGCCAAGGCTGCCAGCAAGGCCAGCCATACGATGGCCGGGGCCTTGAAGGGCAAGCTGCTCTACATGAGTCCCGAGCAGGCCATGGGGCTGCCCCTCGACAACCGCTCTGACCTCTATTCACTCGGCCTAGTCCTGTTCGAGCTGCTCACGGGCGAGCGCTGCTTCCAGTCCGATTCGGAACTGGGCGTGCTGGAGAAGGTCCGGCTGGGGCGCATCGCGGATCTGGCGACCCTGAACCCGAATGTGTCCCGCGAGATGGTCGCCATCGTAAGCCGGGCCCTGCAGAAGAGCGTGGATCACCGCTACCCTTCGGCGCGGTTCATGGAGCGGGATCTTCGGGAGCATCTCCAGAGCCAGGGATCACCCATCACCGAGCATGATGTGGCCGAGTATGTGAATACCCTGCTCAGAGGCCCCAAAGAGAGCCTGGAGGCCCTGGTCGCAGCCCGCTTCCCACTCCCGGTCAGCCTCGCCAGTGGGTCCTACCAAGCCGTCGGGGAAGCCATCGGGACCCAAACCGCCGCGCCGGCGGTAAACCCCTCGCCCCTGGAGGCACCCGCAGGCCAGGTCCTGGCGGAAGCCGAGCCTGTCCGGCCCCGCTGGCTCCTTCCCGTGATCCTCGCCCTGGCCCTGATCCTGGCGATCATTCTGATCATGGCTGGCGGGTCATGAAGCGGGTTAGACTCGACCTGCCTTCCTGATATTCCCTACCCGGAGCACCCATGGATTTGACCCTGGACCAGAGAAATTTCTACGAGGCGACTCGGGTGCGATGCCGTTCAGAGGTTTCGGAAATCAACAACAACATCGCTTCCGAAGTCCAGCGGGTGAAGCATCTGCTCACCAGCCTGAGCAACCGCAAGACCGCCGTACTGCAGATGTACGGCGCTGCCTGCGAGGTTCTGGGCGAGCCGAACGACCTCGCCGATGAAGCCATCGAGATCGAGTTCTAGACTGGCTTCTGGCTTCAGGCTCCAGGCTTCTGGGAAACGGCGCCCCCGGCGCCATTTCTGCCTTTCCTGAAGCCTGAAGCCTGGGGCCTACAGCCTGCTCATCAGCGGCGCGGCGCACTGCTGGCAGTTGCTCTGGTGGGGGGGGTTCTTCTTCCCGCAGTGGCTGCAGATCTGAGTCCGGGCCTGCTTCCGCCGCCAGCTGCGGAGGTAGAGGATCCCGAGGAGCAGGACCAGCAGGCCACCCTTCTGCCACGGCTGGAGGAAAAGGCCCGTGGGGCTGTCGGCCTTGGGTTGGGCGGGCTGTGCTTCAAGACTGAGCGTGGACTGGCTCATTCGGCAGGATCTTCCTCGGAGACGGGCGGCTCTGGCGCAGAGATCAGGGCGTGGACCCCGAAGAGACCATCCTCGGGAAGGGGCGGCTCCAGGGCGGCCAGGGCTTCGGCCTCCAGGCGGCCCTCGCCGAAATCCTCGAGGCGGGGGAGATCCTGCAGGCTCTTCAGACCGAAGTGCAGCAGGAACGCCTGAGTGGTGGCGTAGGTCATGGGCCGGCCCACGACCGGCTTGCGGCCAGCGGGGATGATGAGCTCGCGCTCCAGGAGGCTCTTCACCTGGTTGGCGCTGCTGGTGACGCCGCGGATGGCATTCAGCTCGGTGATGGTGACGGGCTGGCGATAGGCAATGATGGCCAGCGCCTCGAGCTGCACTGGGGTCAGCCGGCCGCTGCGGGTGGTGGTCACCAGGCGGGAGACCATCTCCCGGTAGACGGGACTGGTGGCCATGCGCCAGCCACCGCCCACTTCCAGCAGGCACAGGCCGGAGGCTCCCTGCAGCCGCTCCTGCAGCTTCTCGATGCCCTGCTGGAGGGCGCCGTCACCCAGCCCCGTCAATTCCCGGAGCCTGGGCAGATCGAGCACCTCGCCGGCGGCCGTGAAGAGCGCCTCCAGGGCGCCTGGCAGGTCGCCGCCCTCGTCCCAGAGCGGCTCCTGGTGGAAGAGGTTGCTGTCGTTCACCGGAAGGCCCCCAGCCGCTGTCCCACCTGCACGTCGCCTCCCGTTCGGCTTGGCGACCAGTCGCCTGCCTTCGGTCCGCCAATCAGCAGCACCACCGTCGAACCGAACTCGAAGGTGCCAAGGTCGTCGCCCGCGGCACAGGGCAGATGGTCCACAGCGAAGCCCCCGTCCCTGGGTAGCGTCCGCCCTCCCAGCCAGCGGGCGTCGATGACCACGCCACCCACATGGGTCGCGCCCACCAGCACTGCGGCCACTTCCAGCCCTGCACAGGGGCCGTCGCCCAGGGCGGTCCAGCTGGCCCGGCGGTTGCGCTCGTAGAGGCGCGGGACATGACCGGTACTGGCATCGTTCACGGGCCAAAGCTCGCCCTCGACGCGGCTTATGGCGCTGACCTGGCCCGGCAGCGGCACGTGGATGCGGTGGTAGTCCTTGGGCGAAAGGTAGAGGGTGAGGAAGTGCCCGCCCTCGAATCGCGCGGCGCCGGGGTCGTGCTTGAGCAGTTCCGCGATGCGGTAGGACAGGCCCTTGGCCTGGATGGCGACCCCGGACTCGATGCGGCCGCAGGCGATGATGCGGCCATCCACCGGGCTGTTCACGAAGCCGGGCACCACTGTCTCCTGGGGGCGGAGCCCTGGCTTCAGGCGGCGGGTGAAGAGGGCCTGCAGGCTGGGGTAGTCCACGAGGGGCCATTCCGCCTCAGCCAGGTTGATGCCGTAGTGGCCCGCGAAGCGGCCGAGCAGGGGGCCGCGCCAGGACACCGGCAGGGAGCAGCTGGCGGCCCAGCCCACCACGCGGGAGCCCAGTTTTTTCGGGTAGAGCCCGAGGACCCGCAATGAGAAGGGGCCTGGCGTCCAGAGCAGCACATAGGCCACCCAGAGCAGGGCGAACACAAGCGCGAGGCGCGATGGCTGGGGCCAGGACACGGACATCTCATCAGGATAACCGGCCCTCCGAGAGCCGGGGTTCGCGCACAATCAGGAGATGGGTTCCCACGCTGCCAGCCTGATCGCACTTTCCTTTGCGTGGATTGCCTACGGGGCGCTGCACTCTGTCCTGGCCGCTCATGGCACCAAAGGCTGGGTGGCCGCGCACCTGCCTCGTCTGATGCCCGCCTACCGGCTCATGTATAACCTCTTCGCCGGACTGGCGCTCCTCCCGATCCTGTGGCTGCTGTGGTGCGATCCTGACCCCTGGCTCTGGCACTGGCATGGAGGTCCTGCCTGGGTGCTGAACGGTCTCGCCCTGGTCGCGGCCGGTGTTCTGGTGGCGGGACCAGGGCTCTATGACCTCTCAGAGTTTCTGGGGTTCCGGCAACTCCGTGAGCGCCGGATCGCACTCGAGGATCAGGAACCCTTCCGGATCGCCCCGCTTCATCGTTACGTGCGCCATCCCTGGTACGCCCTGTCGTTGGTGATCCTCTGGACCCGGGACATGAACGCCGCGAGGCTCGTCTCGGCCCTTTGGATCACGGCCTATTTCATCCTCGGATCGCGGCTGGAAGAGCGAAAGCTCCTCATCCGGTTTGGGGACGCCTACCGGGACTACATGACGCGGGTCCCGGGCCTGCTGCCCCGGCCTTGGAAGATCCTGAGCCGCGACGCCGCCCGCAGGTTCGTAGGCCGTTGAGGCGCTGATCGCAGCGGGCTTCTGCACCACCCGCGGACATGTCATCGTGGAGGGCATGAACATCGTCCACCTCCTCACCGTCATGGCGGCGGCCTTCATGGCTGGGGCGATCAACTCCATCGCGGGGGGCGGCACGCTCGTGTCCTTCCCTGCGTTGCTGGGGATCGGACTCACGGGCCAGCAGGCGAACGTCACCAGCACCCTCGCCCTCTGGCCGGGATCCATGGCCGGTTTCTGGGGCCACCGGGAGGATCTGGCCGGTATCCGGGCCTTCGCCATCCGGTTGATGCCCCCCTCGCTCCTGGGCGGTGCGCTGGGCGCCTGGCTCATGCTCGTCACCCCTCAGAAGGTCTTCGACCAGCTCGTGCCTTGGCTGATCCTGGCGGCCACGGTGCTGCTGGCGGCCAACGATCCCGTCGGCAGGCTGCTGAAGAAGATCCACGGCCATGAGCGGACGCCGGGCTGGTGGGTCGCCGCCATTACCTTCCAGTTCATCGTCGGTATCTACGGTGGCTACTTCGGCGCCGGCATCGGCATCCTCATGCTGGCGGCCCTGAGCCTGCTGGGGCTCACGGACATCCACCAGATGAACGGACTGAAGAACCTGCTGGCCCTCTGCATGAACGGCATCGCCATCTTCGCCTTCATGGCATGGGAGTTCCTGCGGCATCCCGGCAATGCGAAATGGATGCTGGTGCTCCCCATGGCCGTTGCTGCGGGCCTCGGCGGGCTTTTTGGGTCCCACATGGCCCATCGCGTCGGCCGTACCCCCGTCCGCTACGGCGTGATCGGCATCGGTTTCATTCTGGCGGCCTGGTACTTCTACAAGACCTACGCCGCCTGAACCGAATTTCTTCCCCTTGAGAGAGAGACGCCATGTCTGAGACTGCCATCACCTTCGACGATGTCCTGCTGATCCCAGCCTACAACCACCACGAATCCCGCCGGGTCGTGGACATCGGCATGACCGACAAGACCGGCAAGCTGACGCTCGGGCTGCCCATCATGACCTCCAACATGGATACCGTGACCGAGGATGGCATGGCCAACTTCGTCGGCGAACGTGGCGGCATCGGCGTCCTCCACCGGTTCGTCTCCGTCGAGGACAACGTCGCGATGTTCAAGCGCTGCCGCTTTCCGGCCTTCGTGTCGGTGGGCACGGCCGAAGCCGAAATGGAGCGCATCGAGGCCCTGCGGGATGCCGGCGCCCAGTACTTCTGTGTGGACGTGGCCCATGGCCATGCCAAGTACGTGGGCAAGATGATCAAACGCATGCGCCAGATGCTGCCCAACGAGTGCATCATGGCGGGTAACGTGGCCACCTACGCCGGCGCCGACTACCTGGCCTCCGTGCATGCGGACATCGTGAAGGTCGGCATCGGGCCGGGCAGTGTCTGCACCACCCGCATCAAGACCGGTTTCGGCGTGCCCCAGCTCAGCGCCATCCAGGAGTGCGCCCGCGCCGACCGATCCATCGTGGCTGACGGGGGGATCCGCACGCCGGGCGACATCGTTAAAGCCCTGGCCTTTGGTGCGGACTTCGTGATGGTCGGCGGCATGTTTGCGGGCACCCGGCCCACACCCGGCGATCCGATCCTGGATGAGAAGAGCGGTGCGGGCTACAAGGTCTACCGGGGCATGGCGAGCAAGGAGGTGGCCGATGACCACCTGGGCGGCTTAACCGGGTGGAAGACGGCCGAAGGCGTCGCCACCCGGGTTCCTTACCGGGAAGACGAGGAGGAGATCCTGGCGGACATCGTCGGCGGCCTGCGCTCCGGCCTGACCTACGCCGGCTCGAACACGATCCGCGAGCTCCAGCGGAAACTCAACTACGTCATGGTGTCTCCCGCCGGGAGGATCGAGAGTCTTCCCCACAAGACCCTCGGTTGATGGATTCTGGACCAGGAGCAGCCATGGATACGCGCAACAAGGGCTTCAACACCAAGCTCGTCCACGCGGGGATCAAGGAGGATGCGCTCGGCAGCGTGGTGACGCCCATCTACCAGACGTCCACGTTCGCCTTCCGCGATGCCCAGCAGGGTGCGGACCGCTTCGCCGGCATCGAGAAGGGCTACATCTACACGCGCATCGGCAACCCGACCACCGATGCCCTGGAGGAAAATGTCGCCCAGCTTGAGAACGGCTTCGGCGCCACGGCCATGGCCAGCGGAATGGGCGCCGTCAGCACGGTCTATCTCGCCCTGCTCAGCTCGGGTGACCACATCGTGAGCACGGACTCGGTGTACGGTCCCAGCCGCGGCCTCATGGAGAAGCACATGAGCCGCTTCGGGGTCCAGTCCTCCTATGTGGATACTTCGGATCTGGACAATCTGCGGCGGGCCATCCGTGGAAATACCAAGCTCGTCTACATCGAGTCACCCTCCAACCCCGCCATGGCCGTCACCGACCTGGCCGGTGCCGCCGAACTCGCCCACGCCGCCGGCGCCCTCCTAGTCGTGGACAACACTTTCGCCAGCCCCCACCTGCAGAAGCCCCTGAACCTGGGCGCGGACGTGGTCCTGCACTCGGTCACCAAGTTCATCAACGGTCACGCCGACGTCGTCGGCGGCATTGTGGTGGCCAAGACGGAAGCCCTGCACAAGAAGCTCCGCGCCATGCTCATCAACCTCGGCGCCAACATGGATCCCCACCAGGCCTACATGGTGAGTCGCGGCCTCAAGACCCTCGCCCTTCGTGTGGAGCGCGCCGAGGAGAACGCCCGGAAAGTTGCGCCCTGGCTGGAAGCCCATCCCCAGGTGGCCTGGGTCCGCTACATTGGGCTGCCCAGCCACCCCCAGCACGAACTCGCGAAGCGACAGATGACGGGGTTCGGCTCCATGATCGCCTTCGAACTCAAGGGCGGCCTGGAAGCAGGCCGGATCCTCATGGACAACGTCCACCTCGCGGGCCTGGCCGTGTCCCTGGGCGGTGTCGAGACCCTCATCAGCCACCCTGCGTCCATGACCCACGCGAGCATGGCCCGGGCCGACCGCCTCGCCGCGGGCATCACCGATGGACTCGTCCGGATCTCGGTGGGCATCGAGGACGTGGCGGACATTCTCTCCGACCTTCAGCAGGCTTTGGATCTGGTTGGGCCGTAAGCGCGCCGTGGGAGATGGATATGTCCGAGCCTGTTTCACTGGGACCCGTCACGGTGCTGGACCTGCATTTCCAGACCGCCGGCACCGTCGCGGCCTTCCTGGTCCGCACCCCCGAGGGGCCGGTGCTCGTGGAGACCGGCCCGGAGTCGCTGTTCGGAACCCTTGAAACGGCGGTGAACGCACAGGGATTTGCGCTGGAAGACATCCGCCATGTGTTCGTCACCCACATCCACCTGGACCACAGCGGGGCCGCCTGGCGGCTGGCCCGCCACGGGGCGCGGATCTACGTCCACCCTATCGGCGCGCCCCACCTAGCAGATCCGGGCAAGCTGCTCGGCTCTGCCCGGCGCATCTACCAGGAGAACATGGAGCGGCTCTGGGGCCATCTGGAACCCATCCCACAGGAACAGATCACGCCCCTGGAGGATGGGCAGGTGGTGCGGTTCGGAGGCCTCGCACTGCAGGCCATCCATACGCCGGGACACGCCATCCACCACATCACTTACCGCCTGGAGGATGGCCTCTTCACTGGGGACGTGGGCGGCATCCGCCTTGGCCAGGGCACGGTGATCCCGCCCTGTCCCGCGCCTGACATCAACCTCGAGGCTTGGGCGGATTCCATCGTCCGCATGCGGGCTGCGGCGCCCACCACCATCTACCCCACCCACTTCGGCATCAAGGGCGATGCCATGGCCCACTTCGACTCCCTGGAGGAGAACATCCACCGGATCGCGGGCTGGGTGCGGGAGCAGCTGGTCGCAGGTGGGACCGAGGAGGGCGTGGTGCCCCGCTTCCAGGCGTTCATGCACGACCTCCTTGCCGGACACGGGCTGTCTGAACCGGCCATCCAGGATTACGAGACCGCCGACCCTGCCTTCATGAGCGTCTATGGGTTGGCCCGCTATTGGCGGAAGCGGGAGCCGGGAGCCTTTCCCGCCTGAGACGCCAGGGCAGCACCCATTCCAATGCGGAGGCAGTCCGATGAATCCCTACGAGACCATGGACCGGGAAGGGCTGCTGAAGGCCCTGGAGATGTTCGCCAAGAACTGGCTGGCCCATGATGGCTGCTGGTTCCTGGCCGCCGAGGAGAAACTGGGCATGGAGGCGGCCATGGACCTGGACGCCTGCTCCTGGCAGCGCTTCGCCGAGGCCGAGGGCCGGAGGGTTGTCGAGTTCCTCGGCCTGCCGAAAGAGGGCGGTCTGGAAGCCCTGGCCAAGGCCCTTGAGCACCGCATGTACGCCCTCATCAATGAGCAGCATGTCGAGTGGTCCAGCGATGGTCAGGAACTCACCTTTGTCATGGACCGCTGCCGCGTGCAGGAAACCCGGCGCCGCAAGGGTCTGCCGGACTTCCCCTGTCGCCCCGTGGGCGATGTGGAGTTCAAGGCGTTCGCGCAGGCTGTGGATTCCCGCATCGAGGTCGAGTGCCGCCACTGCCCGCCTCATGCCCCGGCCCATGCCTACTGCGCCTGGTGCTTCCGCCTGAAGGATTGAACCGATGACCAGATCGATGCTTGTCACCATGCGCTTCTTCACCCCGCTTCTCCTCACCTTCCTGCTGGGTCCGCCGCCCCTGCTTTCACAGGCGGCCTTGGCCGCGCCTCCCGCGGTCACCGCGTCGCAGGAGGATGGGCCCTACGTCCTCTGGGAAGGCGGGAAGCCCAAGGTCCTGAAGGTCCATCAAGGCAAGCTCGAAGTGTCGGCCCTGGGTCCTTCTCTGCAACTGCCCCTGGATGGCCTGCCCGCCTTTCAACTGGATCCGGCGCCACCGAAGCCTGCCCAGGACAGCTTCCCTGCCGCGGACCGCATCGCCGCCGTGAGCGACATCCACGGGAACTATTCCGGGCTCCTCGCCCTGCTGCAAGCCCAGGGCATCATCGGCAAGGATCGGCGCTGGTCCTTCGGCCAGGGGCACCTGGTGGTCGTGGGCGACCTGTTCGACCGGGGGGCCCAGGTCACCGAGCTCCTCTGGTTCGTGCGGAGCCTCGGGCAGCAGGCGGTGCTGGCGGGCGGGGCGGTTCATGTCGTCCTGGGCAACCACGAGACCATGGCCCTGCGCGGGGACCTCCGCTATCTCAACCCGAAATATGCCGCCCTGCGTTTCGGCATCCTTCCCATGGATCTGCCCGCCCTGTACGGCCCCTCGACTGAGTTGGGGCGGTGGCTCAGGTCTCTGCCTGCTTTCCTGAAAATCGGGGATGTCCTGTTCATTCATGGTGGGGCCTCACCCCTGCTCAGCTACGGGCCCGTCAACCTGGGAAGGCTCAACGCCGACTTCCGCCATGCTCTCGATGCAGCAGGCAAGGATCCACTCCTAGGTTCCTCAGGACCCGTCTGGTACCGGGGCCTCATCCCCGGAGCCGGACAGGGTCCTGACGCTTCCGACGCACAGGTCGCGAGCATCCTGGGCGCCTTCCAGGCCAAATGCATGGTCATTGGCCATTCGACGCTGGAACATGTCACGGCCTTCCATGGCGGGTCTGTCTTCGGCATTGATGCCGGCCTGAAGGATGGCAAGCCAGGGGAAATCTGGGTCCGCATAGGTGGCCGGGTTTTTCGAGGCCTGGCCGACGGGGGCAGGATCCCGCTGGAGTGATGGAACGCCTGGTGGCGCTCCCGCGACTTTGCGTTTCCAGATTTTCCTCGGGAGGGTAGCCATTCCGGCAGGGTCGAGGCTGAACGATCAGGGGAATTCCCTCCAGGGCCACCGCTGCGCGGCGTCCCTTCCGGCCGCACGGAATGCTGGCACGGCGCTTCACGGTTCCGGCAGTCCACCGGACTGCCTCCACCTACGCCTACCTGCCAGCATTTCAGTGACTTCGAATCCCCTCCAAAATTTCCGCCAGAAAAAGGCCCCCTGGCGGGGGCGTTTTTCTGGCGGAGAGTGGGGGATTCGAACCCCCGAACGGCTTTTGACCGTTACACGATTTCCAGTCGTGCTCCTTCAGCCACTCGGACAACTCTCCCGTGGCTCCGCAAAGGCGGAAGCAGCAAGGTTATCACGGCCCAGGACTTCGGCCAAGGGCCGTGATCGGAAGGGCTACACCGCTTCGAGCACGGCGACCAGCAGCTTCCAGAAATTGCCGACGGAGGAGACGCTCACGTGCTCGTCGGGGGTGTGCACGTCCCACATATTCGGTCCGATGGACACCATTTCCATGCCCGGGTACTTTTCGCCGATGATGCCGCATTCGAGTCCGGCGTGGATGGCCATGATCTCCAGCGGCTTCCCGAAGACCGCCTGATTGACGTCGTTGAGGATGCGGACCAGAGAGGCTTCGGGTTCGGGTTTCCAGCCGGGATAGCCACCGGAAGTATGGGACTCGAAGCCAGCCAGGGCGCAGATGGCGGCGATGCGCTCGGTGAGTGCCACCTTGGAGGCTTCGATGGAACTGCGGGTGAGCAGATTCACTTCCACCGCGTCCTCGCGGGTCTCGATGACGCCAAGGTTGGTAGAGGTCTGGACCAGGTCCTTGATGTCGGGGCTCATGGCCTCGACGCCGTGGGGCAGGGCCATGAGCAGTTGGAGAAGGGCGTCCGCATCGGTGCTCGACATGGCCTGGGTGGCTTCGCCGGTCTCCAGCGCCAGGTGGAGGCCTGGATCGAAGGCCCCCAGTGCGGTGCGCCAGTGGGCTTCATGAGCGGCCAATGTCTGGCGGAGGGCCTGCTCTCTGGCTGGATCCAGGAAGATCATCGCCGAGGCTTCGCGGGGGATGGCGTTGCGCTTGTTGCCACCATTGATGGAGGCGAGCGCGAGACCGAACTCGGGCTTCAGGAAACAGAGCACCTGGGCCAAAAGGCGCAGGGCATTGCCGCGCCCGGCGTTGATGTCGATGCCGGAATGCCCGCCCTTGAGGCCGAACACCTTCAGCCGGTAGGCCCGGCTGCCCGCGGGAGGGGCGGTGCGGGTGAGTTTGCGGGTGGCGATGGTATCCACGCCACCGGCGCAGCCGATGGTCAGGAAGCCCTCTTCCTCGCTGTCGAGGTTGATGAGGAACTTGGCCTTGAGGCGACCCGCCTGCAGGCCGTTGGCGCCGGTGAGGCCGGTTTCCTCGTCGATGGTGATCAGCGCCTCGATGGGGCCATGGGCGATGTTCCTGTCGGCCAGGACAGCCATGGCCGCCGCCACGCCGATGCCATTGTCTGCGCCCAGGGTGGTGCCCTTGGCACGGAGGACGTCCCCGTCCTTCCAAACTTGGATTGGATCCGCCGTGAAGTCGTGGTCAGTGCCTTCATTCTTCTCGCAGACCATGTCGACATGGGCCTGAAGGCAGGTGGTTGGGCGGTCTTCCCGACCCGGTGTGGCCTTCTTCCGGATGATCACGTTCCCGACTTCATCGCGGTCGACTTCGCAGCCGAGGTTCCTGGCCTGATCGGCCACCCAGGCCGCGGCCGCGGCCTCGCTCTTGGAGCCCCGGGGGATCTTCGAGAGCTCCAGGAAGTAGGACCAGAGGGTCTTTGGTTCGAGCGATTCGAGCAGGGCGTTCACGAGTCCTCCAGGGGGCGCTCTTCCAGGCGGGGGCCGGAGCGGCTTTCACAGAGTTAATGATGGCCCCGCGGGGCCGAAGAGACCAGAGTCACCATGGATGGTGTGCTGGGCTGCTCAGCGGGACAGGGAAAGGATGGTTCCCACATCTTCGGGCGGCCGCCCGAAGATGGCTTGGTAGTTGTCTCGGTCCGTGGCGCGTTCAGTGGCGAACAGCAGCAGCGTCTTGCCAGGCCCAAGCCTATGCCTAAATTTGGGAGCACTTGCGGTTTTCTTCAACCTTGCGGCGGATCATCCGCTCTAACCGGGTTGAACAGGAGGTCGGAACATGCGCTCACGTTCTTTTCTACCCTTGATGCTGCTGGTGCCAGCCATCTCGGCTCCGGCCCAGGTGAGGATCAGCATCGGCTTGCCTCACCTGAACATCGGTATCAATGTGCCGATCATGCCGGAGATGGCACCCGTGTCGGGTTCCCCGGCCTACTATGCCCCGGGGATGGACACCAATTTCTTCTTCTACGACGGCATGTACTGGGTCTTCAAGGACGACAACTGGTACGCGAGCTCCTGGTACAACGGACCTTGGGCTGCGGTGCATCCGGAGGCTGTGCCGCTCTTCATCCTGCAGATCCCGGTTTCCTATTACCGCCAGCCCCCGGCCTTCTTCCGGGGCTGACAGCCCAACGGCCCGCCGCGCTGGGGAGATCATTGGGGCGGGGACTGGGCCCGGCGTCGCGCTGGCTGGGACCAGGTTGGCCGTCGCCCGGTGCCGCCGTCCGCCCCGCTGCCCGCCTATCAGAGAAACTTCCAGGGAGGGCAATACCCGACGCCGGACCGCCAGCACGCCATCCACACCCAGAACTACGGCTACAAGCCCAAGGAGCCGGTGGTGCGCGGAAACTACGCGGCCCAGGCCGAGCACAGCCGCAGCGCCCCCAAGGGGGGACGCCACGAGGAAGAGCACCAGCACCGCTAAGCGTTTCCTGCTGCGCCAGAAAGGGGTCCCGGCCGAGACCCCTTTCTGGCTTAGGGTTGGGAGGAAATGATCGAATTCGGGTACATTCCTAGGTCTGAGGCCCCTTCGAATGAAGCCCCGCGTTCTGATAATGGGTTGGCCGTCTTCCCCTGCGCGCTTCTGGAATCGACTCGGCATGGCCTGGAAAGCCTATGCAGCCTTCTTCCCCGACCTGGGCTTCAGTCTCGTTTTATTGCTCGTGGGCAATCGACCATGGTGCGCTAACTACAGGCTCACGCCACCTATCAGCAATGAAGTGACGTCGAACTCCTTTCTCGCCGGATATTCGCCTTCATCCAATCAAATCCTTGGTGTGCTCAAGTAGAACAGCTGTATTCCCTTTAAATGCGAAGCCGTCCACGCCACGATTTAGCATGGACCCAGCAAGCCCGGCATCTTGATCTGACGAAAGGACCATGACGACGAGATCCGTCAGAAATTGGTCTTCGCGCAGGGCACGCAGCAGGGATTCGGCGCTTAGGCGAGGCATATGGTAGTCAGTGATAACCAGGCGAAGTTAAAATTGCCTCACGACTTTGAGGACATCAAAAAGTGAGATGGGATCCACAACCTGGACCTCATGTCCTTCGTCAACCAAACTCCGGGCGACAAGGTCACGAACCAGTTTGCTGTCATCGACAATTACAATTTTGGCCATATCAGAACCCTGTAGAACAACAATAATGGGACCATTCAAGTCAAACGAATTGATGGCGAATAGACAGCTATTGCCCTGAGAAAAGTTGATCTGATTGCCGGCGAGCACAGATTAACCAGCCCGCCCCATCGTGGATAGCGAGCCAGGCGAGAAATGCGAATCGAGGTGAGGCTTCTGCGCATGGTGGTGGCTCTAGTTCTGCAAGCGATGGTTGAGGTCTCCGCAAATGAGCGAGGGGGATTCCCGTCAATCTGGCGGACAATTCCAGCGAGGATTCGACGAGCCGGCGTGAGGACTTGTCAAGGCTGATTTTCTCCAATGGCATTGAATTCGACAGCCCCGGCTGGGTCTCCAGGTTGACCGGCCTGATTAATACCGTCCGGGTAACTCGATGACCCGTTTTCCGCCCTTCGGCCGACAGGTCCATCCGCGGTGTGCCAGCATCGGCGCCTGGAACTCTTCAGGTGTGTCAGACAGCGTCCAGCCACCGCCACTGGCTGTCGTCATAGCGATGCCCGTCGCTGCGATCCACGCCACCGCCGAGCACCACACCAGTTCACGCGCCATCAACTCCACCATAGCCGGGTCCACCAGTGGGCTGATGCCCTCACACCTGAGGCCCTCCTAACCTTTCGCCGGCCTTGTCGCGTGAAAATGTCCCCAGCAGGCGCTTTGAGTTACACAAAATTCACAACAATTTTACAAATCGATTAATGGAAATGACATCAAATCAAACCCTTTCATAGCTATCCCGCAGCCACTCCCCTGTTTCTATCCTGCGGAGGCATATAGATGGATTTCTCCGTGCTCGACAGAATGACCGTCAGGGCGAAGCTCTGGGTCCTGGCTGGTGGCCTCATGGGTGTCGCTGTCCTGCTATGGGTGGTGGCCTTCTGGCTTTCCGCGCGGCAGACGGCGCAATCGAGTCGGTTGGCATCCACCATCCTGGCCGTGGCGAGGGCTTCAGATACTACCCGCGAATCCCAGGCGGATTTCAAGGCCCAGGTCCAGGACTGGAAGGACTTGCTGTTGCGTGGGCATGATCCCGCCATGATGGCCAAGTACAGGGGTGAGTTTGAAAAATATGAGAAGGAAGTCCAGGACGACTTCCGGAAACTCATCGGACAGTTGGAAGGCTTGGGTATCAGCACTGATCCAGTGAAAAATGCCATCGAGGAACATAATAAACTCGGGCAGAAGTACCGGGACGCACTTGCAACCTGGAAGGCGGGTGATCCCCTCGCTTACCGATCCGTGGATGGCCAGGTCAAGGGGATGGACCGGCCCATGTCCGCAGCCATGGGAGAACTATCCGCGTCCATTTTGAAGGAGTCAGACCGGATCAGGAGCCAGGAAGAGGCTGCGATGGCCGAGCTCGTCAGGTGGAGCAGAATCATCCAGACAATCCTACTTGGGGTTGGCCTTGCTATGGGTGTCATCCTGGCCAAGGCAATCCTCGGCCGAATCGAGTCCTCCATCGCTGAGGTATCAAAGGGCATGGAGCGAATGGTGGCGGGGGATCTCACCCTTGGCGTTACGGTCACATCCAGCGATGAACTCGGACAGATGGCCAAGGATTTCAATAACCTGCTCAAGCGGTTCCAGGACCTCTTTGCAGAGCTTCGAGACGCGAGTACCCAGGTCGCCAGCGGGGCCACGGAGCTGTCAGCCACCGCCAATGAGGTGGGACGGGCCAGCGAGGAGATCGCCCAGTTTGCCGAGGGCCAGCGCCAGGCTTCCGAGGGCACATCTGCTGCCATGACCGAGTTCGCAGCCTCCATCCAGGAAGTCTCGGCGAATATCCGGACCAGCAACGTCCAGACAGAAACCATGGTCAAGGCCACGGACGAGGGCGCCAAGCAGGGCAAAGCCACGGTCCGTGCGATGAAGGATATTCGTGAGGCATCCCAGGAGATGGTGAAGGCAGTGGCGGTCATACAGGACATCGCTCGCCAGACCAACTTGCTGTCCCTCAATGCCGCCATCGAGGCAGCCAAGGCTGGGGTGCACGGCAAGGGCTTTGCAGTGGTCGCGGAAGAGGTCAGGAAACTTGCGGAGCGGAGCGCCGAGGCCGCCAAACAGATCGGTGATCTCATCTCTCAGACCGAGAAGGCCATGCAGGAGGGCGTCCGGACGGTGGAAGGTACGGAACTCACCATCCGGACGATCCAGGAAAACATCCAAGCTGTGGCTTCGGCTTCCAAGGAGATCGCCATGGCCACAGAGGAGCAGAGCCGGACCTCGGATGAAGTGGCGAAGCAGGTGGAGTCAACCTCACTGGCCACGGAGCGCAGCGCAGCGGCTTCCACGGAACTCTCTCATACGGTGGCGGAGGTCAACCGGACCGCCGAACATCTAGCCCGGATCTCGGAGAACCTCGCCACCGCCGTATCGAGGTTCAGAACCTGACGGAGGCTGGAAGGAACAATCTCAGCATGAGATCCAGCCCCTTACTAATCTGATCAATAAACAAGTGATTACTTATAAGTGAATCAGTACTGGTCGATGATGTTGGGACGGATTCCGGACCAAGATGCCTGAACGAGCCTTCTATACCCGCTCTCCAATGCTGGCCGACTTGAAGCGGCTTGTGCAGGAGAACGCTCGTGGTGAATACAACTTTGATAGGTTCAGGCAGCTGTTCACCGCTGTAGATGACTACTGTGCTGTACATTTCCCCGCTGAGGATCGAGGAGGCTGGTTCAGCCCCAGGGTTGTAGGCGGTGCACAGGTAAGCCATATACCACCCCAAGTTGTCTTCGCCGTCTTCGGCATCTATATGCACTTGGCATATGGAGATGTGGATCCTGTTCCATTCCTAGCCGGTCCGCTGGAAATGCATGGTGCGACAGCCGTAACCCTGGAACCTACAGATCGCTTCATGGTTGTGGACAGGGCAGGGAACGCTCACCCCATGACGGACTGCTTGATCATTGCTCCCACTTCGACACCGGTGTCTTGGACCCTGGACACTTACGGGCTGCCTGGGCTACGACCGGGCATTGCGGTTATCGGCTGGCACGCTGCCGCACAACCTAACTGGACTGCCTTGATCACGGCACAATTCCTCTTGCATGTTGAATCCAAGAAAGTCCTTGACCCCCTGGCGACGTTCACGGAAGAGGAAGAAGAACTGTTCTTTTCCGAACCCGTGATCCAGGGCAGGTTGGGAAGGCATAGAGCCAGGCTGGCCGAAACATTTGCCACCTCACTAGAGGTGCTCGAACGGAATTCGTCCACGGCCCTTCAGGTTATTGAAGCTTATCTCGCCCTTTAGCCGACTCAGGCTCATTGCATTCTTCAAGTGACTGGAACCACCAGTCCAGGCCAGTTCTAACTGGCTGATTCGGGCAATTCCACAAGGACTGCATTCAGGGGCCGCTACCTGCCAGCATTTCTGTGATTTCGAATCCCTGCCTCCTCAACCCAAAAAGACTCCATTGAGAAGGGAGAACGAGGACGAGCGAGGACGGGATTCCCTCCGGAGCCACCGCTGCGCGGCGTCCCCTCCGGCCGCACGAAATGCTGGCACGTGGCTGATCCCTTCCGACAGCCCCCCGGGCTGTCTCCAGGGGCCGCTACCTGCCAGCATTTCAGTGATTTCGAATCCCTGCCACCTCAACCCAAAAAGACTCCATTGAGAAGCGAGAACGAGGACGTGCGTGGACGGGAGTCCC
>CAIQPH010000313.1 GCA_903873655.1 uncultured Holophagaceae bacterium
GTCGTTCGATGAGCCACTGGTGGTTGTAGAGATCGCGGAATTCCTGGAGGGCCTGGTTGAGGTCCTCGATGTTGGCGAAGGTGTGGATCCAGAGAAGCTGCTCCTTAAGGGTACGCCAGAAGCGCTCGATGCAGCCGTTGGACGCTGCGAACCGGACCCCTCTCGACTATTACGTGCTCCCATCGCGGTAGAGACGGTGCGCATGAATCGCAGCCTCCTCTTTACCATCTGCCCCGAGGCTGTTGGCCTGCTCCAGGACAAGCAGGTTGCCCTGAAGACCCTGTCGCTCCTCAAAAAGGTAAAGCCACTTCGCCAGATTGAGATGGCCGAAATCATGGTCGCGGCTGGGAACTACTCGGTGACGTATGCCCGCGCCCTGGTGATGACCACGTCGAGGGAACAGCTTGTGGATCCTGAGAACCCGAAGAAGATTCCCGGCATCCACCCAGACGACCTCGCTCGAATCGAGCACGAGATGCGGATCCAGGAGAAGGACTTCCGAATGCTCGATGAGACTTACAACGAGCACGTCATGGCCCTGACGATTGCCCGTGGGTATCTCAGGCCGCTGCTCGACAACAACCGGGTGGTCCGGTTTCTGGCCCAGAACTTCAGGGAGTTCCTCACGGAGTTCCAACGGATCGTCGAAACCAGTGCTTTGGATGGGTGAGGCGAATTCGACAGTATTGTAGGTTACAAGAATTCCTTTGGAGGGGACCCCTGCCCCAGCCACATGGTGCCCCCCTTCCCGTCCAGGCAAGGATGCTGCGCCTCCGGTCAGAACCCGCAAGCCCTCAAGACGGTCTCCCTGGGGGAGCCCTCCATCTTGAGGGCCGCTGCGCTTTGCGGGCTCTGCCCTTCGCCGCTCTTGGCTGCCATGACGGGAATGGGGGAGAGTGAAAGTGCCTTTCAATTGACACAGGCTCATCCCACCTCCTGAACAGAGGACCGAACAGAATGGAACCCCAAGGATACATACCCCCGAATCAACCATTTTTAGTTTTGTTTGTTAAATTAGACATAGATTGATTTATGATATTCAAACGAGCCCTAGTGTTGCCAGGATAAAGACATTTTGCTCCTGGTGTCCGGTAAGCCAAGGATAGAGGGATTGCCTGAATGAATTTTGGACTGTATCCTTTCTTCGGAAAACTTGATACGGTAATCTTCATGAGCCATCCCTCCAATCCCACCTTCAAGCCAGGTCAGGTCCTTCGTACTGAGGACCTTCGGCAGTGGTCCGCGAATCCGAGCCGACTCGGCAAGCGGCTTGTTCAGGAGGGGAAGCTGGAGTTCCTGAAACAGGGGCTCTACGTCGCCCCCCGTTCGAGCAAATTCGGCAAAGTCCCTCCAGACAGCCAGGCTTTGCTTCAGACCTTCCTAAAGAACTCCCCCTACCTGGAAACGGGTCCAAAGGCCTGGAATGCCCTAGGCCTTGGCAGCACCTCTGTCTTCACTGGGGCCTTGGTCTACAACAAAAAGCGCTCTGGCCGCTTCACCCTTGCCGGGAAGGCCTTCGACCTTCGCCGGGTTCGCTTCCCTGCCACCCCGACTCCCGAATGGTTCGTGGTGGACCTCATGGAGCATCATGACGAGGCCGGTGTCTCGCTTGACACCCTTGAGTCGAGGCTAGCGGCGGCCATGCGTACTCGGAGATTTGACCAAGAAAAGCTCCTCGCCATGGCCGAAGAGTTCGGCACACACCGGACCCAACGGGTGATCATCAAGGCACTTCGCGAGGCAGGCCTGTGACCTTCATCCACGAGGATCCCGAATTCCCCGAGCTGCTAGCCATTGTCCAGCGCCACCTTGCGGACAAGGGGCTGGCATTGAGCGAAGCCTTGGTGGAGAAGGACTATTGGGTGACCCACACGCTTTGGTCGCTTCACCACCTGGGGCTGGAAGTCTGGTTCAAGGGTGGGACTTCCCTTTCCAAGGGCTTTGGCCTGATCCAGCGGTTCTCCGAGGATCTGGACCTCAAGATCGAAGGTGGTCGTTACGAACTTCCCAAGGTGGCCAACTGGAAGTCCGATAAACCGGGGCGAATTGCAGAACGGCGAGCCTTCTTCGAAGCCGTTGCCGGACTGGCAATCCCTGGGCTCAGGTTGCGCCTGGATCCCGAATCCATGGACGAGAAGTGCCAGGGGGCAGAGATCCAAGCAATCTACCCTGGGATCCATCTCGCTGCCCTGGAGCACTCCATGAAGCCCTTCGTGCTTCTTGAAGTGGGGGAGGCCCGTGTCAGGCCGTTCCTTGATCGCCCCCTCTCCTCCTTCGTTCACGACTACCTCCAGGAAGCTGGACGGCTCAAGGACTACGAAGATAACCGACCAGTTTCCGTTCGGTGCATCCACCCGATGGTTACGCTCATTGAGAAACTGGATGCCATCTCCAGCCGCTTCAAGCGCGGGAAGGATGCCTCCGAATTCGTTCGCCACTACGAGGACGCCGCTCACATCATCCAGGAGGCGTCCCGGCTTCCTGTGCTGGCCGGTTATGAGGGGCCATCCCACCTCATCAAGGAAATGCTCACGGAAAAGCAAATCCGGTGGGTACCAAATGCGGATGACCCTGCCTTCACTCCAGCAGGCGATGACAGATGGGCCAGCATCCAAGCCGTTCATGAGGCCATCGGAGGCATGTTCTGGGGGCCACGCATCGGGCTTTCAGAAGCTATTGCGGAAATCCGAACTTGGATTGCATCGCTGGAGACCTAATAGGTCCCTGGTTCTTGCCCTCAAACCACCTCAGGCGAATGCCCATTAGAGCGCCGGAACTGCTCGATGGCTTCGGCGACGGCCTCTTCTGGTGCCCGTGGCATGATGTTGACAGGGATAACAACCTTACATTCAACGGGTTCTGAACCATCAATGGTAAGTTCGACGATTCGATTACCAATGACGCTATGGAGATAGCGCGTGTAGTCCTCGATGTCCTTCTCGATGAGTTCGACTGCATCGCACAAGCCTCCTTCGTCGAGGATGGTGTGCATGCGACCATTGGCCACGTCCATCGCAAACACCAGTGCGATGGACTCTCGTGGATTAAGTGCGACGAATTTGACAACCCCACCTCTGCTTCCAATCGGGGTCAAAGTCATCGTTTGGAACTGCTGCGCAGGTGGGTCTGGCCATAGCCTCACCGAGACGCGGGCATTTTCGAGCTTGCCGAGTTCCTCGGCCTTCTCCACCTGCCCACCTGCCTTCAAAACAAGCAACGCCTTCTGCGTCATCAAGTTATGCCATGGAGCTACACGGTCACGAGACTCGTAGAGGTCCATCTCGTCCGGGACGCCAGCATCAACCTGGATATAGCGTTCCGCCAGGGAGACCTTCTCTTCCCTCTTCCTTCGCCCCTTCCTGGTGGAGGTTGCCTCGGATGATCGAGCCGTAGAACTCTTCTTTGCGGCAGCCATGGCCCCCCCTCCAAAAATTCTACAATTTTTCTACAATTTCGGGCCGTTTTCTACAGTTTCAAGCCGTACTCCATGGGAGTTGCATATCACATAAATGTGTGTATAATATGGCTTAGCAGATTTCAGCAGGAGCCCATGGGATGTGCAAAAAAGGTCTCATAATTACTAGGTCGGCGGTTCGAGTCCGCCTCCAGCCACCACCCAAGAAGATCGGAGCCAGGGCCCCGATCTTCTTCCGTACGCCCCAGGGAGTCACCAGACTAGGACTGCCGAGAAGCAGTGGCGGCCAGGTA
>CAIQPH010000314.1 GCA_903873655.1 uncultured Holophagaceae bacterium
GGGAGTACCGTGCGCAAGACAAAAATCGTGATCACCTTGGGACCTGCCCTTCTGCAGGACGACCGATTACGCGAAGCCCTGAAAGAGGCTGATGCTGTCCGAATAAATGCCAGTCATGGTGATCCCGAGACACGGGCAGAAGCCCTTCAGAAGGTCCGTTCCCTCGCTCTGGAATTGGATCGGTGCATCCCGGTGTTCCTCGATTTGCAAGGCCCCAAGTGGCGAATCGGCGCCTTGGAACACCCTCTTGATCTGGCCGAGGGCAGCCAGGGCGTCTTCTACGCCCCGGGAACGCTGATCCCAACCGACTGTACGTGGGCCGCTCCCTTGCCGCACCCGGAACTCTTTGAAGGTGCGGTTCCGCGCCAGCTCTGGCTCCTAGATGACGGGGCCATCACCGTGAAAATCCTATCCAGGAGTACGGATCTGTTGAGGGCCGAAGTGGTCATTGGTGGGCCACTGAATGCGCGCAAGGGCATCCATCCGATCGGCATGGACATCGTTACGAGCCCTCTGACCGACAAGGACCATTTAGATATCAGGTGGGGCGTTGAACACCAAGTGGACCTCTTCGCTCAGAGTTTTGTCCGCCAGGCGTCTGATGTCCAACAGTTGCAGGCCATCATTCGGCACCTCGGTGGAACCCAGCAGGTCATCGCCAAGATCGAACACCCCACAGCCCTCTCACATTTAGAGGAGATCCTTGATGTCTCATGGGGAATCATGGTCGCCCGTGGCGACCTTGGCGTGGAACTTGGCGTCGAGCGGGTTCCAAGCCTCCAGAAGCAGATCATCCGGGCGGCTCGCAAGGCCCTCAAGCCTGTCATCACAGCAACCCAGATGCTGGAGAGCATGATCGAGCACTCCCAACCCACTCGCGCTGAAGCCAGCGATGTGGCGAATGCCATCTGGGATGGCACCGATGCCGTCATGTTGAGCGCAGAAAGCGCCATTGGCGCCCACCCAGTGGAATCCGTGGCATGGCTTGCCCGCATCGCCGCTGAAGCCGATTCCAATGTGAAACAACGAGCAACCACCATGCCTGAGGACCTGGTAGAAAAGATTCTGACCCGTACCGAGATTTCCGTGGCTTTTGCCGCTTGCCGAACCGCGGATGAGATCCATGCCCGCTGGATCGTGGCCTTCACCGAAGGCGGCGGCATGGCTCGAATGGTGAGCCGCCTTGCAGGGCGCACGCCGATTCTTGGCGCAACCGTGGACGAGAATATCGCCCGGCTCATGGGACTTCTGCGTGGGGTCACTGCCTTGATCATCCCCAAAGTGGCCAACACAGATGAGTTGGTGGAGGTGGTTCACGAACTGCTCATCGCTAAACATGGAGCCAGCAGCCATGACCGGATCGTAATGACCATGGGCCTGCCCCTGTGGAAATCAGGCACCACAAACACCATGAAGATAATGACCTTTTAGGCCACGAATCCCGTCCGCTGGCTCTGGCTTTCTGGGAGGAAAGACATGCGAGCCGCATTCCGAAGGCCCAGATGCGGATAGCCCAGTGGGTTGTTCGCGTCAGTCCGCCGAAGCCGGAGGCCAAGGATCTCCCCAGTAGGCCTTCGGGTGGACACCTTTAGGACTAATCGGTATTAGGTAAATGTATTTAAATACAGTTATAAATAATGTTAACAATTATTTTTTTTCTTGCATCAATGCCATGACAACCTATCTTGGTAGCTCTGGTCCTCAGGAGCACCCATGCGTTGGATCCCCGTTCTTTTCGCCCTCGCCGTAGCGGCCTTGACCTTCATGGGTGTCACCAGCCCTCACTGGGCGTTCACCCTGCTCCCATTTCTCGCCGCCGTTATCTTTGCCTGGGTGCTTGTGGCGGGTGCGAAGGAGTTCATGCAATCCGGGGCTCTCCACCTCACTCGGGGCAACTCCGCCTCACCCTTGCTCCAGGCTGATCCGGCGACTGCTTCCAAGGGAGGATCTGATCTGCGTGGATCATCCACGGGCAACCGCCCAGCCGAGTCCGATGGCGGGTTTTCTGCGGTGGCTTGACCCTTCGTCGTTTCTCACTTGAGCGACGAAGGCAAGCGCCACTCCCGCCTATGCGACCCAAGGCAGCCTGGTCGGTCCGTCCCGTGGAAAGCAGGACCGGGAAGGATGGAAGCATTGCCCTCAGGCGCGGCAGCGTACCGATGCCACCATGGCATCCACAGCATTGACACACAGGTTTATGAAAGTACGGATCAGGGCGCTGGAAAGAGGTTGGGTAATCACCGGCGGACAGGATCCTGCTCAGGGCTTCTGCTCCAGCCTGGAGAGGGAAGGCCTCAGTGACCGGTTCTGCGAAGTCCGCCCCAGCAGCTCTTCTTCGATCAGCCGGGCCACCTGAGCCGCCGCAGACCATCCGCTTTTATCGTCTGCCAGATAGCGGACCCGGGCCACACGCTGCGCAATGCCCATGCAGGCCTCGGCAGTGGCCGCCTCGATAGCTCTGGCAGGTTTCGGTGTTCGAGTCATCCCAGGCGGCATGGGGCCTCCAGGCTAGGGGTGGATTTGGGGTAGGCAGATAAGGTGCTTCCACCCTCCCATTGGTTCCGAGGGGAGAAGGATGGATACAGCCGAGCCCAGACTCGATCATTCGAGGCCACGCCGTCAATTTTCAACCATAAAATTTAAATTTTTTGAGACCTTGACTCAATCTTGAAAAACTTTACCTTGAGCTGGTCCGACCCGCGGATAGCGACCACGTGCGCAGCCAACACGTAGGGGCTCCTTTTGATCTCAGCCCAAAGAAGGGAGAAGCGCATGGCAACTCCGGATAATGAAGTCCGCGAAGCCTCAGCCCAGTTCTATGCGGGGCTGAACCAGATGGCCAATGGCGATGCGAGTGCGCTCGCAGGTGTGTGGTCCCAAGGGGCGGACGCCACGACCATGCACCCCATCGGCGGACGGGAAGTCGGTTGGGGCAAGGTGCAGGATTCCTTTCAGCAGGTGGCCCATATCGCGTCGGAGGGGCGGATCCGGCTGGAGGACCAGCTCATTCGGGTCGTCGGTGATTTAGCCTACGAGCTAGGGGTCGAGCGCGGGGCCCTCAAGCTGGTCGGCCAACAGGCGGCCATCGCCGGTCGCGTCACCAATATCTACCGCCGCGAAGCGGGGAAATGGAAGATCGTCCATCACCACACGGATATTTCCCCGGCGATGTTGGAGGTCCTCAATCATTCGGCTGCGAAAGCCTGAATAACCCGCCTCAGATCCGCCAGGGGCGGCCCCATCAACCCAAGAGGAGAACAACCATGGCCTACGGAATCGTGCATCACTTTCCAGGCGGTACGAAAGAGCAGTACGAAGCGACCATCACGGCCGTGCACGGCAGCAAGACCAGCCTGCCCAAGGGCCAGACCTTCCACGCGGCGGGCGCGTCGCCTGGCGGCTGGACAGTCGTGGCAGTCCACGAGTCCAAGGAAAGCTGGGAGCGGTTCCGCAACGAGGTCCTGATGCCCCGCATGCAGAAGGGCATCAGTGGCGGGTTCGCCACGCCACCCATAGAGACGCCTTTCGAGGTCTCCAACCAACTCCCATGACCTCACACGGCGTCACCGTCTGACTCAACGAGCCTGACAGACGCGGTCCCGACCTTCCTTCTTCGCCCGATAGAGAGCCGAGTCGGCTGCCTGCAGAAGGTCCTCCGTGGTCAGCCCGTCGTTGGGGAACAGTGCCACCCCGATGGACAAGGTCACCGGTTCGAGGTTCGAAGCGCCATGGTGGACCTGGGTGGTCTTCGCCGCCAGGCGGATCTGTTCCGCCCGCTTGAGGGTGATCTCGAGTGAAGCCTCCGGCAGGAGAATGGTGAATTCCTCGCCGCCGAACCGGCAGACGATGTCGCCCGCCCTGATCTGACGCCCGAAGACCTTACCCATCTCCCGCAGCACCATGTCCCCAGCCTCGTGGCCGTACCGATCATTGACCTGCTTGAAGTGATCGAGGTCGACCATGAGGACGCCCAGGGTATGGCTCTGCCGTTGGGCTTTATGGAGTTCCCTTGCCAGGGACTCCTCCAGATACCTGCGGTTGAACAAACCGGTGAGAGGGTCGCGAACAGACTGCTGCTGCAGCGTCTCCTGCAGCTTGAGCTTGGCGAGGGCGAGACCGAGGTGCTCAGCCACTTCAAGCCCCAGGTGCTGGCGGGCATCCCAGCGCTCGGCCAGGTCGGTCGACAACTGGAGGTGGAGCATCCCCATGCTGGTCCCGTGGGCCATCATGGGGATGCAGACGTAGGCCCCGTTCCCTTCGGAGACGTGGCGGCAGCGAAGACCGCTCTCCACCTCGGAGCGTCCGTGAACCCGCCCCCGCCGGATGGCCCAGCAGTCAGCCGGAGAGAAGACCTGTTCAGTGGGCGGGTCCTTCCCCCAGATTGCCGCGGCCTCCAGGGTGGTGGGCGACTCTCCGAAAACGAACAGCGCCCCCGAATCTTCCGGGAAAAGCTGCCTCCCGAAGGCTTGGAACCCCGTGTGGGCTTCCTGAGTGGTATGGCAGCACTGGAGCAGATCTCCCATCTGCCCCAGGAGGTTGATCTCCGTATTGCGGTGTTCCAGTTCCCTGCCCCAGAGGAGCAGCCTCTCATTGGCCTGCTGGAGCTCAGCCGTCTTCTCGGCCACGGTGGCCTCCAGTTGCTTCCGATCGGTGATGTCGAAGATCAGGCCGCTGACGTACTCGATCCGCCCGGACTGATCGCAGACAATGCAGCTCCGCTCGTGGATCCAGATCGTGCGCCCCCCCGCTGCGATCAGACGGTATTCCCGGACATAGTTGTGATCGGACTTGAGCGCACGGAGGAAGGTGGCTCTTGCTCCAGCCCGGTCGTCCTCGTGGATCAGACCCGTCCACAGAATGCCCTTGGGGCCGAAGGCCTCGGGCGGATAACCCGTGAGGGTCTGGATTTTTTTATCAAAAAAATCCATGGTGCCGCCGGTGTACCCCTTGAAGGTGACCGCCGGAATGTTTTCCACGACGATCCGGAAGTCCCGCTCTGCATTGCGGAGATTCTCCTCAAGGGACTTCCGCTCGGTGATATCGAAGAACAAGCCGATGACCGATTCAATTCGACCATCGGGATTGCATAGGATCTGGCTCCGTTCGTGCACCCAGGAAATGCTCCCGCTTTTCGAAACGATCCTGTATTCGCGGGTAAAGGTGCGATCGGTTTTAAGGGCCTTGGTGAAGCTATCCCTGAACTGGGCGCGGTCCGCCTCGTGGATCAGGTCGGTCCACTTGACCTGGCGAGAGTCGAATTCCTCCTTGGTGTAGCCGGTCATGGCCTCGGCCTTACGATCGCAGAGCTCAACCGAACCATCCGCGTAGCCTTTGAACAGGGCCGCGGGGACATTCTCGAGAACCAGTCGGAAATCGACGGCGTGCTCATCCATGGGGTTCATCAAGGGCTCTTCCTGAAGTGGGTGTTTCCCAGAGTATCGGCGGCGATCACAGCTGGGATGAAGATTCGCCTCTGGCGCCTCTGGACGCCCCCGGCACACTTCCACAAAGCTGGGCTGGGTTGTTCCTGATGATAGGTGATTGACAAGGCCGAACGGCTGGACCAACGTGTGCTACCACACCACAGGAGGTCGAGCCATGTCCTCAAGATCATCACGCAGCACCTTGTTCACCGCCCTGCTAGCGCTCTGCGGCGGGGGCCTGCTGGCCCAGATGCCCAATCCCTACGGCGCGCCCATAAGTTTGGAGCAGGCCAGGAAGCCCGCTGCCGCGGCCAGGGCCGAAGCCGCCAAGAACAACTGGACCATGGCCATCGCCATCGTCGATACCAGCGGCAACCTTGTCTACTACGAAAAGATGGACAACACACAGATCGGCAGTGCCACCGTGGCGATCGACAAGGCCCGCTCCGCCGTCCTCTACAAGCGGCCCACCAAGGCCCTGCAGGATGCCCTCGCCGCAGGCGGCGCCGGGCTTCGCATCCTCCGGTTCCATGACGCGATGCCGGTTGAGGGCGGCCAGCCGCTCCTCCTCGATGGCAAGATCATCGGAGCCATCGGGGTCTCCGGAGATTCCAGCGACCATGACAACCAGTGCGCCACGGCGGGCGTGGCGGTCCTGAAGTAACCCAACAGGCACCAATCATCAGCCCTGACGTCACTGCGCACCGGCCAAAATTTCGTAATCCTTGGGCATGACAGCGACTGAAGGCTGATTCCCATTCGCATCCAGGCCCAGCCTGTGCTTGGATGGGTCATGCGCACGCGTTGGCTCTGGATTCTCCCCTTGGCTGTGGCCGTGACCATCGTCTGGCTGAGCGCGCAATCGCAGTACCCCTTGGGCATCCAGCTGCCGCCTCCCCTGGACAAGGTGGCCCACGCCACCGTGTTCGGCGGGTTGGCGTGGGCCCTGGACCTGGCTCTCCGGCTCAATCGGCCCGACCTTCCCCTGTACCGGCGGCACCTGCTGGTCTTCGTGGCCGTCTCCATCTATGGCGCGACGGACGAGTGGCACCAACTCTTCGTCCCTGGCCGGTCCTGCGAATTCGGCGACTGGCTGGCGGACTCGGTGGGCGGCGGATCGGGCCTCCTGGCAGGGTGCGCCCAGGTGCTTGTCACCCGGCGACTCGGCGCCCTTTCCTGGCTGAGGGGGACCGCCCGGCGATTCGATACGGCCAAGGAGCTGATCCTCGTGGCCGATCCGCATTGGAACGCGGAGTTGACCGGCCTCGAGGAAGCCACTGCCCGTTACCCCAAGGCGGATTGGCTCTTCCTGGGCGATGTGTTCGACGTGTGGGTGGGCCTGCCGGGCATGGAAACCGAGTTGCAACGCACCTTTCTGGATTGGGTCGGTCGGCGCCGCGCCGCGGGCCGCTGGGTGGGGCTCTGGCTGGGCAACCGTGAGTATTTCCTGGATGGCCAGGCCGGGAAGTTCGACCTCATGGGCGAAGGCGCCGGCGGCAGGCTCGAAGGCGAGGCCCTGGCCTGGGAGCACGGCGACCTCATCAATCCAGGCGATCGCCAGTACCGCCTGTGGAACCTGGTTTCCCGTTCGGCACCCTGCTGGCTGCTGTTCCGTCTGCTACCCGGCGGCTGGGCCCGGAGGGTGTCTACCTGGTTGGAGCGAAAACTCCGCACCACCAACCCCACCTACAAGCTGACCTTCCCCCGCGCGGCCTTCCGCGCTGCCGCGGCAGCACACCCGGGCACCACCTTCCTCACGGGTCACTTCCATACGCACGAGGTGGAGGCCAACGGCATCGCCCTGCCCTGGGCGCACGAGGGGCGCTTCATGGTGTGGCGGAATGGCAGGGTTGAGGAGCTTTAAGGGCTTCAGGCTTCGGGCTTCGGGCTTCGGGCTTCGGGCTTCGGGCTTCGGGCTTCGGGCTTCGGGCTTCGGGCTTCGGGGAGGATCGGTTGTGGCCTGGGGGCCGCACCATCTTGATTTCTTCAGGTCGTGAGGTACGGGAACGGCCGCTCACTGCACCACGGCCCCTTCTTTCCTGAAGCCAGAAGCCTGGGGCCTGGCGTCTACAGCCCGAGAAGATCCGCCACTTCGCGGCGCAACTCCGGGATGCCCGTGCCCTTCCCGGCGCTGACCCAGGCGATGTCGCCGGGCTGGAGGCCCAGGTCCGCGGCCACGTCCTTGCGCTGCTTGAGCGCCTTGCTGGGCTTCACCTGATCGGCCTTGGTGGCCACGATGCGGTGGGGCAGGCCTTCCACGCGCAGCCAGTCGATCATAGCGTGGTCGAGCTTCGTGGGACCCACCTCGGCATCGACCAGGACGAAGACCATGCGCAGGGTGGCGCGGCCCGTGAGGTAGCCCTCAACCATGGCCTGCCAGGTGGCGCGTTCAGCGGCGGGGCCAGTGGCGAAACCGTAGCCCGGCAGATCCACAATCCAGCGATCCGGGCCCGTGAGGAACACATTGATCAGCCGGGTGCGGCCCGGCGTCTTCGACACCCGCGCCAGCTGCTTCTGGTTGGCCAGGGCGTTCAGCAGCGAGGACTTGCCGACGTTGCTGCGGCCGACGAAGGCCACTTCCGCGTGGCAGACGCCGAGCTTCCTCGCATCGGCTGCGGAGGTGACGAAGCGGGCATCGGTGAGGGGTTGGGGCATGGGGGTCCAGTCTTCAGTCTTCGGACTTCAGGCTACCGCCCACAGCCCATCAGACTGTCACGAGACTCGTGGGCGCGGGCTGATCGAAGGCGATGCGGCCGTGGTCGAGGCCGATGACGCGCTTCTTCATGCGCTGGATGAGGCCGCGGTCATGGGTCGCGACGACCACCGTGGTGCCCTGGCCGTTGATGCGCTCGAAGAGGGCCATGATCTCCTGGCCGAGATCGGGATCCAGGTTGCCGGTGGGTTCATCCGCTAGCAGCACCAGGGGGTCGTTCACCAGGGCCCGCGCGATGGCCACGCGCTGCTGCTCCCCGCCGGACAGCTGCAGGGGGTAGCTGCTCAGCTTGTGCTGGAGCCCCACCA
>CAIQPH010000315.1 GCA_903873655.1 uncultured Holophagaceae bacterium
CCAAATACGGCATGCAGACCTTCAACCAGAGCTTGTCAGACCTGGTGATGCGCCGGGAGATCAGCCAGGAACAGGCCTTCGACTACTCCTCCAACACCGATGAGCTGCGCGAACTCATCAACAGAGGCGTTGGCGTCGGCTCAGCCGGTGGCCGGACGGCCGCGCCAGCCCAACCGGCCAAGCCCAACAGCCCGGCCCTCGGGGGCCGCAATCCCAACATCAAATACACCTGAGACGGGGCGATGATCTCCAACGACACCATCCAGAAGGCGGTCTGGTTGCTTGCAGAACATCCAGGCGTCCAACGGGTGATCCTGTTCGGTTCCTACGCAAGAGGCACCGCTCGGGAGGATTCCGACTTGGACTTTCTGGTGATCGAATCCGGATTGAAATCCCGGCGGGCCGAGATGGTGCGCCTCAGGGCCAGCCTGCGGCCGCTTGGGGTGCCTGTAGATGTGATGGTGGCGGACGCCGAACAGTTTGAGGCATGGAAGGATCAGCCTGGGACCGCGCTCTTTGAAGCCGCTCGGCATGGCCAGGTGGTCTATGAACGCGCGGGTTGAGGCCGTTCGCATCTTGTTGGCCAAAGCGACTCAGGATGAGTTGGCAGCTCGCCAACTCGCCGCCGATCCACGGATCGGCGATGCGGTCGTGGGCTTCCACATCCAGCAAGCGGTCGAGAAGAGACTGAAGGCTTTGCTGGCTTTCTATGCCATACCCTACCGCCGTACCCACGATCTCCTGGAGTTGATGGACCAGCTCATCTCCAAGGGCACCCGGTGACGGGAGAACTGGAAGCCCTTCAGGAGATGACCCCCTTTGCCGTTGAGTATCGTTACGAGAGCTTGGATCAGTATGAGGACGCACCGCTTGACCGGGAACGGGCTCTCGGGTTACTCAGTGACCTGGAAGCCTGGATCCAGGAACAAATACAACTTGGGCAATGAGACTTCCCTGATTTTTCTTTCCTGCCTATCCTGAGAGCACCACCGTTTCCAGCCCTTCGCCGAGGTCCGCATGCCCGCTTATGCTTGGAAAGGCAAGAACCGAATGGGGGAGGTCCAGGAGGGCGTCCTGGTCTCCGATTCCCGTGATGCCGCCGCCATTACCCTGAAGCGCAACGGTATCGAGGTCATGAATGTCCGGCTCATGGCCGCCGAGAAGGGGAAATCCTTCGGCAAGGTACCCGCCAAGGAACTGGCCATCTTCACCCGGCAGTTCAGCGTGATGATCGACGCGGGCCTGCCCCTAGTGCAGTGCCTGGAGATCCTGGGTGCCCAGCAGGCCCACAAGGGCTTCCAGCGCATCATCGAGGCCGTGCGGGACGATGTGGAGAAGGGCTCCACCCTGCAGGCTTCCCTGGCCAAGCACCCCAAAGCCTTCAATGACCTGTATGTGAACATGGTGGGCGCGGGGGAGACGGGCGGCATTCTGGACGTCATCCTGCAGCGGCTCTCTACCTACATCGAGAAGGCGGTGAAGTTGACCTCCAAGGTCAAGGGTGCCATGACCTACCCCGTGGCGGTGATCACCATCGCCATCAGTGTGGTGGTCATCATCATGTTGAAGGTCATCCCCGTGTTCTCGGCCATGTATGAGGGTCTGGGCAGCAAGCTGCCCTTCCCGACCCAGGTTTGCATCGCCATCTCGAACGCCCTCATCAACTACAGCTGGCTCATCATCATCGCCATTGTCCTTATCGTCATCGGCCTGCGCCAGTACTACCGGACACCTCCAGGAAGGCTCCAGATTGATGGCCTGCTGCTGAAGATCCCCATCATCGGTGATGTGCTGCGCAAGGTGGCCGTGGCTCGCTTCTGCCGCACCCTGGGCACCCTCATCAGTTCCGGCGTGCCCATCCTCGAAGGCATGGACATCACCGCCCGCACTGCCGGGAACATGGTCGTCCAGAACGCCATCCTGAAGTCCAAGGACGCCGTGGAGCAGGGGCGCAACATCGCCACGCCCCTGGCGGAGACCAAGGTGTTCCCCCCCATGGTGGTGCAGATGGTGGGTGTGGGCGAGGCCACAGGCGCCCTGGACGCCATGCTGTCCAAGGTGGCCGATTTCTACGAGGACGAGGTGGACAATGCCGTGGCCAACCTCACCAGCCTCATGGAACCGGTCATGATCGCCATGCTCGGCGGCATCATCGGCTTCATCGTGATCGCCATGTACATGCCGATCTTCAACCTGGCCAATGTCTTCGGCAAGGATTGATCGTACGATTCTTGCAATAACACGAGCTAATGGAGGTCCCCATGCCAAACCGCGCTCGACAAAGAGGTTTCAGCCTAATCGAGGCCCTGTTGGTCCTGGCAATCATTGGCATTATCAGCGGGATGGCCATCCCGGCTTATCTGGGCCAGCGCCGGCGAGCCCGGGTTGTTGGCGATGCCATGGCCAACGCCAAAGTCATGGCCATGATGCTGGAGAGCCAGAAAGCCGACACAGGGATCTATGGAGCATTGGGTACTTATAACTGGACGTCAACTGGAGCCGTTTTAAGTGTGTTACCTGCTTTCAGCCCTAGTGGTAATACTAAGATGAGTTATAGTCTTAACATTGTTACCAGCGGGTTGGCCTATACGATCACGGCCGTTGATCCTAGTCTGCCGGGAAGCCCCATTGCCTATCAGACGGACCAGACCGGGGCACAGCTAGCAAGATTGCAATAGGGTTGTGCCCTCCTTCCAAAATTCTTGGAAACTTGTTTGGGTGACGCATCACGACTCTAAGCATGACGACTTGGGTCACTTGGTTACTGGACGAGGATCATGGTCTTCAGATCGAGAGGTTCCCATGCCTGAAAATTTGGTCAGGTTCCGTGAAAATTCTGGCGCTCTGCACTTGGGACACCGAATGACCAGATGGAACGGATCCCTATAGTGATTGGCCCGGTTTCTGCTACTGTTCTCCACGGGTCCATGTCCCCAGGGAGATCATCATGAAGAAACAGTCAGGCTTCACCCTCATCGAACTGCTGCTGGTGCTTGCCATCATCGGCATCATCTCAGCCATCGCCATTCCCGCCTTGCTCGGTCAGCGCGAGCGCGCACAGGCCAAGGCCGTCCAGGCGAACGTGGATGCCATCGCTGGTGAGTGCGCCCGCGTAAATGACCAACAGAAGGAAGCGGGGACTGTAATTACGGCCGGTTCGGTGGTTGCAATGGTGCTGCAGCTTTCGAACTACAGTCTTCCGAATGCCAAGAACCCGTACAATGGCGCCCAGGTTGCTTATGCGACTGCCGGTAGTACCACTGGCCAGGTCGTAGCCGTTGGGAATGCTGTCACTGACGTCACCGGCAGTGCCTATTCGGGTGTCACGATCACAGGCTTCTATCTGGTAGGTGGATCCCCGGCATCGCTTATGAAAGTTGTTGCACTCGATTAATTTCCATCGAGGCAATAGAAAACCTCCGGAACTCCCGGAGGTTTTCTATTTATAATGGCAATTATCGGTTTAAAGAGAGAGGCTTTGTATCCGTTTCCTGACTTGCCCGGGTCCAATTCGACAGCGGGTTATTGGTGGCTCTGATAATCCCTAGAGGCTTTAGTTCTCCTGGATCCCATGCAACAAATCGATACGCCCCCAACCGCCATTTCAGACAATCCGGATTCTTCAACCATGTCCGGGAAACAGGTGCCGGCTACTATTTCTTCGGGCCGAGCCAACCGTTCGTTTCGAGACTGGTTCCAAGCACTCTGGGATGCCCCTGAAGGCGCCTGGCCCCCATGGGTATTGGGGTTATTGCTGGCCCTGGCTGTTTTCCTCGTCTATTCCAACAGCTTGCATGGCCCTTTCCAGTATGACGATGGCAGCGACATCCGGGAGAATATGACCATTCGCCATCTTTGGCCGCTACGGGATGTCTTCTATATTCCTGGCAGTGGTTTGATGACGCGGCCCGTGGCCAATCTGACCTTTGCCCTCAATTATGCCATTGGGGGCCTGAAGCCCTTTTCCTATCACCTCACAAATCTGATCATCCATATCTGTGCCTCTTTGGCCTTGCTTGGGAGCATCCGTCGGACCCTCTCCTTGCCGAGGTTGAGGGAGAGGTTTTCGGGGCATATTCCGACCCTGTCCCTGGTCACTGCGGCATTGTGGGGGCTGCACCCGCTTTTGACTGAGTCTGTGTCCTACATCACCCAGCGGTACGAATCCCTGATGGGCTTGTTCGTGCTGCTGACCTTCTACTGTGTCGTCCGGATGGCCGAGGCTGCTTCGCCTATGAAATGGGCAGCAGTGGCATCCATGTCTTGCCTTTTGGCGTTCGGAAGCAAGGAGGTGGCTGTAACAGTCCCGATCCTGGTGTTCCTCTTCGACCGGACCTTCATGGCGGGGTCCTTCAGGGGGGCTTGGCGGGAACGGAGGGTACTCTACCTGGGACTGGTGGTCGCCTGGGCCTGCTTTGCCTTCATCCAGGTTGGTTCTGCCGGGAAACGTGGCTTCGCAGGATTTGGGCTGGATACACCATGGTGGCGCTATGCACTCAACCAACCCAATGTGATTCTTCATTACCTCCGTCTCGCCATTTGGCCACACCCACTTAATTTCGATTACTTCTGGCCGCTGTCCAAAACCTGGGGTCAATTGGTTCCTGGGCTCCTTGCCATAGGTGCACTGCTTGGGTGGACCATCTGGGCCCTTTTCCGCCGGCCAGATATCGCCTTCCTTTCTGTCTTCTTCTTTTTCATTCTTGCCCCAACCTCAAGTGTGATGCCGATTCTCGACTTGGCGGTGGAGCATCGCATGTATCTTCCTCTAGTGCCTGTGGTGGTTTTTCTTGTATTTTTTATACATGAAATGAGTGTTAAAATTTCAAAAATAGATAATATTTTTTCAACGCCAATAAGGTTGATATCAATATCATTGGTGGCCTGTGCGCTTTCAGCCTTTGGTGCTCTGACCTACCTTCGGAATTTGGATTATCAGAACCCGATGGATCTCTGGCGCGATGCTGTTGCCAAGGCTCCTAACAATCCAAGAGCCCACCACAACTATGCCTCAACCCTCGCTGAGGCCGGGTTTATTGAGGAAGCCATCCGACAATACGATATATCGATTAAGCAAGCCCCCAATATGCCATTATTCCTTACTAATTATGGAATTCTACTCGCGAAACTTGGACGGTATTCTGAAGCTCTGCCGCTTCTTCGCTCTGCAGTGCAGTTGGATCCGACGAATTATAAATTTATATTAAATTTAGGAACCCTACATTGGCAGAAAGGTTCCTTGGATAACGCTGTCGCCTGTTTTGAGGAGGCTATAAAGGTCAACCCAAAGGCATCCATGTCTTACCACGCACTTGCTTCTGTGATGTTGGCAAAAAAGGACCCATTAAAGGCTCATGAACTGATCATGAAGGCTATCAGTCTGGAACCGGACAAGCCATCGTACCATTTTCAACATGGCGTGATCCTATTGGAACTCGGGGATCTATCAGGTGCTCGCATAGCATTCCAATCTGGCATTCGCTTAGCCGAGAATCCAGATGGGATGATTTCAGATGTTGCGTGGGCCTTTCACGATCATGGCCTCGACCAGGAAGCCACTTCCAACCTGCGCCGTGCCCTAGGCCTCAATCCCGATCACACTAGGAGTAAAATCCGCCTAGGGTGGATCCTAGCCACCAGCTCGGATAGTTCAGTGCGAAATGGGACTGAAGCCTTGGTGCTGGCAGGAACCTTGATTGGATCTCGGACTTCTCCTTCCCCGGAACTACTGGACCTCCTAGCCGTGGCGCTAGCAGAATCCGGACGATTCCAAGAAGCCAGGGCTGCAATTCAATCGGCCCTCTCCCAGTCCAGGGAACGGAAAGAGGACTGGATTCCAGCCATGGAGCAGCGGCTTGCGCTCTTCGAAAAGGGCCAGCCCTACCGGGAGTTGCCCAAACAATCGAACTTCATCGATTCGCCTGAAAGGACCTCCCAGGATTCCTGATGTCCAATTCCTTGCAGGGTGAATCTGGGCGCTGCGTTCCTTGGGGTGAACTGGCTGGCCGGAGAATCTTTCTCACTGGCGGAACGGGCTTCTTCGGTTGCAACCTACTCGAAGCCTACACCAGGGCATGGGAGCGGGAAGGGTTAGGCGGGGGCATTTCGGTGCTGGCCCGGAACCCTGCGGCCTTTCGTAGCAAGGCGCCTTACTTGGCCTCGCACCCGGGTGTGGAGATTATAGAAGGCGATCTAGGGGAGGGCACCGACTTCGGTGACGCCTCATGGGATTTAGTCATCCACGCTGCGGTGGAGTATGGAGAGCCTCTCGACCTTCTGGAACGCAACCTTCAGGTCACCCGACGGGTTCTGGAACTGGCTCGCATCTGGGGGGCAAGCCGAGTGCTCTTCACCAGTTCTGGGGCGGTCTACGGCCCCCAGCCTGCGAGCCTAAGTCATATTGATGAGGATTACAGTGGTGCTCCTCCCCTTGCGAGTTCTAGTGCATATGGGGAAGCCAAGCGTGTCTCGGAGTTGCTCGGGATGCTCCACGGCGAGCGTCATGGGTATGCTTTCCTCATTGCCCGAGGCTTTGCCTTCCTGGGCCCCTGGCTGCTTATGGATGGTTTCAGCGCTGCCGGGAACTTCATCGGCGATGCCCTGGCCGGGCGGCCCATCCATGTGAAGGGCGATGGCCGCCCCTTCCGCTCCTACCTCCACGGGGAGGATCTCGCGGACTGGCTTTGGACCATCCTCCTTCGAGGGGTGCATGGACGCCCATATAACGTGGGGTCGGGCGAAGCCATCTGCATTGCAGACCTCGCCCGTCGGGTCCGCGATATACTCGCTCCTGAACTGGAAGTAAGAGTCGCCCTGACACCTGGGGATGACCTTCCACCTAGGTACGTGCCCTCGGTGGAACGGGCTCGGCAGGAACTGGGGCTCGAAGCGCGCATAGGTCTCGATGAGGCCATCCAGCGAACGGCTGATTGGAACCGCGAACAACTCCGAGCAGTCTCGAGGCTATCCTGAATAGGGACCATCGCCTGCGGTAATTGATCCGTAAGACTGGTTCTGTCGAACTTTGACGGAGCGGACCATGGCAAAGATTTCAGTGATCACGGCGGTCCTCAACGAGGAGGCCACGGTTCGGCGCTGCTACGAGGAGGTCAAGCGCGTGTTTTCTGCCATGGGCGGGGAGCACACCTACGAGCATATCTTCGGCGACAACCGCAGCACTGACCAAACGCTGACCATCCTGCGGGAGATCGCCGCGGCAGATCCGAATGTGAAGGTGCTGGTCTACTCCAGGAACTTCGGCGCAGAGAAGTCCGCGTTCACTCTGTTGCAGCATGCCAGCGGGGACGCCTGCATCGGCATCGCTGCGGACCTCCAGGAACCTCCCGACCTGTTCCCGAAGATGCTCGACCTCTGGTCCCAGGGGAACGAGCTCGTCCTCGGCCTTTACCAGAACAGCTCCGACAGCTGGGCCATGAGGCGGATCAAGAATACCTATTACCGCCTGGCGTCGTGGCTCTCCGACGAAGAACTGGAAAAGGATTTCTCCAACTACGCGCTTCTGGACCGCCGTGTGATCGATGAGATGTTGAAGGTCGACGACTTTGCGCCTTACATCAGGGGCTTGATCTCGACGGTGGGCTTCAAGAAGGCTTACTTCACCTATAAACGCAACCCCAGGACCGGAGGCCAGTCCAAGCATCGGTTTGGGTTCCTATTGGACTTCGGCCTCAACGCGGTCATCAGCTACAGCATCCTCCCGATCCGCTTGGCCACCATCCTCGGCCTTTCCCTATCCAGCCTGTCCATCCTCCTGGCCTTCACCTATGCGATGCTCAAAATCTTCAAATGGAACTTCCAGGCGCCGGGTGCCACCACAACCATCGTCCTCATCCTGTTCTTCTCGGGAATCCAGCTCTTCTTCCTCGGCTTGCTCGGCGAATACATCGGCGCCATCCATGGCCAGGTCAGGCGTAAACCGTTCGTGATCGTACGGGAGAAGATTAACTTCCAGGATTGATCGAGGTCCCTTTCAGCCTTCCAGGGGGTACCGCGTAGCAAACTTGCTCCCACAGGTCGTCGCAATAGCGGCGCAAGAAGAGTCGATAGCCCGGGGCGATTTCCCTGATCAGTTTTGGGATTTCCCAGAGATCCGCAGGCCGATGGTAGAGGCAGACCGCCAGAATGGGCATGGCCCTCTGGATCACCTTCCGGGCGCCGGAGAGGGCGGCCAGTTCGGCCCCTTCGATGTCCATCTTGATGAATGTCGGGTTCACTCCCTCTAGCAAGTGATCCAGGGGTTCCATGGGGATATCGAGGGATCCGGCATCCGAAATGCTCGAACCAGCCGTGCCTGTCTGATGGAACCGAATGGAGCCCGAGCGGTCACCAACCGCATAGGGAAGGATGGAGCAATGGGGGCGGAGGCTCGGCTCAAGATTCTGGATGGAGGCTTCAAGGCGGATCCGATTGGCTGAATCGGGTTCCGCAGCCAGGTACCTTGAGAACGTCTGCGTCCGTCCAAGAACAGCGCGGAGGGTGTCTCCATCAAAGGCCCCGCAATCCACCACCACTTCATCGGTTCCCAGGTCAAACAGGTCATCCGCGAAATAGATCTGATCCTGTGGTAAGTGGCCTGGTAGCACGGAGGGATCGAGGGTAGTTCTCCATGAAATCTGGGCGAGGTATTCTTCCTTCGAAAGGTTCTCGTCCCAAAGGTTGAGTCCGGACAGAATGTGATCCTTGGCCGCTAGAACTGTCTCGGGGAGGGTGAGGGAGGCAAAGGGAAGGAAGGTCTCGGGGAATTGCCAGAAAAGGACCGGGGCGGGGAGGATTCGAACTCCGGCCCGTTGCAACTGGGCCACGAGCGGGCCGTGGGTGAACACGGCAGGAACAAAGGCGGCCTCTTGTCCAAAACGCTCAAAGGCCAATTCGGGAGACAGGACCTGGAGGCCCTCCACTTCTTTGCCATGGAGCTTCGGATTGTTATCCGTGAATGCTAAGGGTTCGACGCCAGCAGCCCTCAGGCCACCGAGAATCCTTCGGCCAAGGTATCCAGTTCCGAACAGGACAAAGCGGTTTCCCAGTTCACCCATCACCGATTTATAGCGAAACCGGACTGACTCCCGTAGTCTCTCAGAGGAAGTAGAAAGGACGGTGGTCAAACGCATCTGGCAATCCTTTTGCGAGCCGTTCATGCTTACCTCTTTATGTGGGTGAATTCGAAACAGAAAGGATCGCGACTCTATAGAAACATGCTAGCCGAGCGATCGAGAACGCGCACACTTCCTCGGATTCGTCTTTCCATCGAGTAGCACGAAGCTGATAGCTGCTTCATTGGGCACGGAACCAACCATGAATCTTGTTATACGAGTTGCTAGTAAGTATTTATATAGAACACCTTCTATCCCGTGCAAGGACCTGGATCGAATCACTCCTATCAGAAGAGACACTGCCATGAGCCAGAAGTTAGCGGAATACGTCGCTCAATTCATCGCCGAGCAAGGCGTTCAGCATGTCTTCATGGTTCCAGGTGGCGGTGCCATGCATCTAAACCATGCAGTCGGCAACTGGAGTGGACTTCAAACCGTCAGCAATCATCACGAACAAGCCAGTGCCATCGCGGCTGAAGCCTATGCCAGGGTGACGAACAACCTGGGTGTCGCTCTTTTCACCACTGGCCCTGGAGGAACGAACGCCATCACTGGAGTGGCGGCCGCCTGGCTCGATTCCACCCCCTGCCTCTTCATCTCCGGTCAGGTGAAACGCTCTGATATCGCGAGCAAACCAGGGCCGCGACAACTGGGCGTGCAAGAGATCGACATCGTTTCCCTGGTTGGGTCCATCACCAAATACGCAGTGACCATCCTGGACCCTTCCAGCATTCGCTATCACCTGGAGAAGGCGGTCTTCCTGGCAAGGGGGGGCCGACCTGGACCGGTCTGGATCGACATTCCCCTGGACGTCCAAGCCGCCATGATTGAGCCAGATCGGATTCCTGGCTTCACCCCATCGGAAGAATGTACTTCGCCTTTGGGGTCTCAGGATCTAGAGAAAAAAATTGCTGGCGTCATCGGACTGTTCAATCAATCAGAACGACCAGTTATCCTCGTCGGTAATGGCGTACGACTTTCGGGTGCTGCCGATGACTTAATTAAATTGGCCGACCTTCTCGGTGCCCCAATTCTTACTACTCGATTGGGCATCGACCTCATCCCGGCCGACCATCCCCTGTGTATGGGAATGCCTGGATCCTTAGCACCCCGAGGCGCCAACTTCACACTACAAAACTCTGATTTCCTACTTGCCATCGGCGCTCGGCTTGATTTCGCCCTCATTGCGTATGCCCCTGAAAAATTGGCGCGTGGGGCAAAAAAGATCATGGTGAACATCGATGCCACGGAGATGAATAAACTTGGCTTAATGCTTGATGTCGGAATTGAGGCGGACGCAGGAATGTTCATACGCGGGCTTCTGGATCAGTCGCCGACAATCATTCCGAAGGAACGCGCTACTTGGATGCGCCGCTGTTGTGAGTGGAGGGAGAAATACCCATTCGTACTGCCCCAACATCGGGCGGTGAATGGAAGGGTGAGCATGTACCACTTTGCTGAGGTTCTTTCGGAGGAACTTCACGGGGATTGTGTCCTCTTGCCTGGGAATGCTGGAAATGCTTCAGAGCTTTTCCTTACAGCCTTCAGGGCGAAAAGCGGACAGAGGATCTTCCACAACAAAGGCACTGGGGCGATGGGATTCTCCCAGCCTGCTGCCATCGGGGCCTGCCTAGCCAGTGGGGGTAAACCCACGATCTGTGTGGATGGAGATGGTGGTTTTCAGATGAATATTCAAGAATTGGAGACGATTCGAAGGTTGGGATTACCTATCAAGGTTTTCATAATGAACAACGGTGGTTACGCCTCAATCCGAGCTTCCCAGCAGAATTACTTTGCCAAATTGACCGGAGCGGATGCAACCAGCGGGTTGTCACTCCCCGATATTATTCGGGTAGCTGCTGCCTATGACCTCCCATCCTTCAGGATCGAGGATGCAAGAGACCTGCGTAGCGGAATCAGAAAAGCGCTGGCGGGAGCCGGACCGGTTATCTGTGATGTTTTAGTCATTCCAGACGAGTTGCGTGCGCCAAGAGTCTCTTCCATTCAGAAGCCGGATGGATCGATGCGTTCCAAGCCACTTGAGGACATGGCCCCCTTCCTTGACCGGGAGGAATTTCTGTCGAACATGATTGTTCCTCCTCTAGAGGATCTTTAAAATGAAGATCGTCGAAAAAGAGTTAAACGAACTGTTGGGTGAAAGTATAGAATTGGTTACTACTCGTCAAAACAAGACGTTCGACCTCCTTGCATTTCCTTTTGGGAGGTCTTTGGTTCTCGTTGGCGCGGGCAACTTCGGTAAGCAAGTTCTACACTGCTTACGGAAAGATGGAATAGAACCACTCGCATTTGCTGATGGGAATCCTGATCTTCAAGGTACATCCATCGAAGGTGTACAAGTGTTGTCCCGGGTTGACGCAGCCAAAAGATATGGGAACTCGGCTGCGTTCGTGGTCACGATTTGGAATTCAGGAGATTCCTTTTTAGTGGTACGCGAGGAATTATTGAACCTGGGCTGCGCTAAGGTTCTTTCGTCAATCCCCTTGCGGTGGAAATACGCAGATTCTTTACTTCCATATCTTTGGATTGATTTACCTAGCAGGACATTATTGGAAAGGGATCAAATTGAAATAACGATGTCACTATGGTCCGACGAATATTCTCGCGCAGAGTATGTTAATCAACACTAGTGTCCGGTTGAGCGCAGTAAGGGAGCTTGTAGGATTATTTTTTTCAACTCTTTCCAATCAATATTCCTTGGTGGCGATTTGAACGGCGGGAAGCGAATTTCGGGTGGTTTCCTGGGGTTGGACCCC
>CAIQPH010000316.1 GCA_903873655.1 uncultured Holophagaceae bacterium
GCCTGGGCGCAGCGAGCAACCGCCCTGGGGTGGCCGGAGGGGGTGCTGGAGCCGGTTGTCAGCGAAGACGGCCACGGCCCTGCGAGTCCCCCGTGGTGAGCACAATCGCCATCATCCTCGGGGCTTACCTTGTGATCGGCAGCATCATGGCGGCCAGGTCGATGTCCCGGATCTACAGCCCAGGTCGGCATTCGTGGCGACGCGAAGCCCTCGGTTTGAGCGCCTTCGAAGCTGAACGCAGGACACGGTTCTTCGCCTCCGCCAGTGGCTTTCTCAGCGTTTTCGTCTGGGCACAGTTCGGATGGCCCTTGGTGGCTGGTGCGGTGCTGAAGGACAAGTGGCACGAATTTCAGCGGGCTCAAGGGAATCGCAGGTAGCTAGGGCGTGAGGAGCGCCCATGACGAGACGGGGTGTGGTGATGCAGAAGGAAGGTGCCTTCGTCGTAAGGACAGGTCTGGAGACGCCAACGTCCTCGGCCTACACTGCCGTGTTTAGGTTGCCTTCCGTTCAAGGAAAGCAGTGAGTTCACTCACGGAGATGATCGTTCGTCCGCCAAGCTTGACGACCTTGATCTCTCCGTCCTTTATCAGTCTGAACATGGTGGTTCGACTGAGGCCGAGTGCTGAACCGGCTTCTTCAATGCCAAGTGCGAGGCGGATAGGAGTGTGCAGAGGCTGTGTGCTGGCGTTCGGAGTGGTCGGATCGTTCATGGAAGTCCCCATCGGAACGTAGGCGTTCCAAAGGGGGGCTTGAAAGTTGGACTTCAGCGAGCCGCATTGCCTCCGCCGCCACCCGCAGTTACAAGGACAGTGCACTGATGTCAGGCGCAGGTCGCGGTCCCTGTGTGCGCGGTAGCTGTCCCCCCAGCCAAGGTGTGGTTTCCCTGGATGCACAGGCGTTCGTATACGTTCACGAATCAAGTGTGGGGATGGTTTGGGGATGGACACCCCAGACGCAAAAAACGGCACTCGTAAGTGCCGTTTTGTTGTTACTTATGGTGGACCTGATCAGGATCGAACTGACGACCTCTGCATTGCGAACGCAGCGCTCTCCCAGCTGAGCTACAGGCCCAAGAAACTCCAGTTTATCGGGCTGCTGAATTGGGTCAATGGCGCAGCCTAACGCAGAGGGCCGCCCGATCGGGCGACCCTCTGCGCAAGTAGGCCTTGCCTACATCAGGCTCCGCATGATCTCCTCCAGCACGGCGGGGCTGGGCTTTACCAGGCTCTCGTCCAGCGTGGCCAGGGGTTCGTCCACGAGATTCAGGACCTGGGGCAGGGGCGGTTGGGTGGGGTTGATGTAGAGCAGGCCCGTAAGGAACTCTCCTTTGGCCATGGACTCGTGGATGGCCTTCATGGCGCTGAAGCGATCCGTGGGGTCGTAGGACTCGTGGATGGCCTTGATGGCGACCTTCGAGCCGTCAGGGAAGGTGACGACTTCCGTCTGGCCCGCGGGGATCTCGACCTCCTCGATTTCCGAGTACTGGATGAAGCCCAGGTCGTGTAGGGGGAAGTCGTGGTCTTTGACGTGCTTGTAGGAGCGCGTGGAGGTGTCGTGGTTGTTGAAGGTCACGCAGGGGCTGATGATGTCCAGCACCACCGTGCCCTCGTAGGCGAAGGCCGCCTTCAGGATGGCGTTCAGCTGCTTGGGATTGCCGGAGAAGCAGCGGGCCACGAAGCCGCAGCCCAGTTCGATGGCCAGGGTGCAGGGGTCGATGGGCGGCAGGTTGTTCACGGACCCGGACTTGAGGTGGGAGCCCTGGTCGGCGGTGGCGGAGAACTGGCCTTTGGTGAGGCCGTAGACGCCGTTGTCCTCGATGATGTAGATCATCGGGATGTTGCGGCGCACCGCGTGGACGAACTGGCCCATGCCGATGGACATGGAATCACCGTCGCCGGAGACGCCGATGTTGATGAGGTTCCGGTTGGCGAGGGAGGCGCCCGTGGCGATGGCGGGCATGCGGCCGTGGACGCTGTTGAAACCCCAGCCCTGGTTGATGAAATAGGCGGGCGTCTTGGAGGAGCAGCCAATGCCGGAGTATTTGGTGACGCGGTGACCCTCGATGCTGGACTCGAAGGCGGCGCTGATGATCTGGGCGGTGATGGCGTCATGGCCGCAGCCGGCGCAGAGGGTGGACTTGGAGCCCACGTAGTCCTGCTTGGTGAGGCCGAGCTTGTTCGTGGGAGCGGAGGCGGTGGCGGTGGTCATGGTCGGCTTCTCCTACTTCTGCTCAAAGGCGGTGATCTGGTCGACGATGCACTTGGCGTCAATGGCATGGCCGTTGTAGTGGAGAACGCTCTTGAATTTGGTAGCGAACTCCGGGTAACCCTCTTTGAAGAGATTGGCCAACTGCCCGTCGCGGTTCTGCTCCACCACGTAGACCACCTTTTTCTCGCTGACGAAGGCATCGACCTCGGCCGTGAAAGGCAGGGCTCGGAGGCGCAGGTAATCGGTCTTCAGCCCACCTTCCGCCAGGATGTCCTGGGCCTCGATGACAGCGGGATCGCTGGAGCCGAAGGCCAGGATGCCCTTGGCTGAGCCGAGGTTGCGGAACACCGGTTTGGGCACATGAGTCTTGGCAGTTTCGTACTTCCGCTTCAGGCGGTCCACCACCTCGACATAGTCCTCGGGCTTTTCGGAATACTGGGCATAGGCATTGTGGCCCGAACCGCGCGTGAAGTAGGAGCCCTTGCCGCCGGGGGTGCCGGGGAGGGAGCGGTAGCAGATGCCATCGCCATCCACGTCCTTGTAGCGCCCCCAGTCTTTGGCCTCCGCCAGCTGCTGTTCGTTCAGCACCTTGCCGCGGTTGTAGGGCCTTGTGGGGTAGGTGAAGGGCTTGGAGGACCAGTTCTGCATGCCCAGGTCCAAGTCGGTGACGACGAAGATGGGTGTCTGGAACCACTCGGCCAGATCGAAGGCGTCGTAGGCGAACTGGAAGCACTCCTCCATGTTCCCGGGGAAGAGGTTGATGTGCTGCGTGTCGCCGTGGCTGCACTTGGCGCAGAGTTCCACGTCCGACTGCTGGGTGCGCGTGGGCAGCCCCGTGCTGGGGCCCGTGCGGGCCACGTTGAAAAACACGCCGGGGGCCTCGACATAATAGCCCAGTCCGATGAACTCGCTCATCAGGGACACGCCGGGACCTGCCGTAGAAGTCATGGAGCGGGCCCCTGCCCAGCCCGCGGCGAGCACCACACCGGCCGATGCGAGTTCGTCTTCCATCTGCACGATGGCCACGGTGGACTTGCCGGTCTTGGGATCCTTGCGGTACTCCTCCGCATATTCAATGAAGGTCTCGACGAGGCTGGAGGCGGGGGTGATCGGATACCAGCCCACCACGGTGACGCCTGCGAACAGGGCGCCCAGAGCGCAGGCCTCGTTGCCGTCCACAATGATGAGGCCCTGGGTCTTGTTGTCGCGGACGACTTTGATGTGGTCCTGATCGGGCAGGTTCTCCAGGGCCCAGTCGTAGCCTGCAACAGCCGCAGCCTGGTTGATCTCGATGGCCTTGGCCTTGCCCTTCAGCTGCTTCGTGATGGCCTTCTTGACCTCCTCCATGTCCACGTTCAGCTGGCGGGCGGCCACGCCGACGTAGATCATGTTCTTCACGAGCTTGTGCAGTTTGGGCTCAGGACAGGAAGCGGTGACTAGCTTCTGGAAGGGCACCGGGATGAAGGCGAGATCGCTGCGGAGCTTGTCCAACTGCAGAGGCTCGTCGTAGATCACCAGGGCGCCCACGTCGGCCTTCGCGATGTCCTCCTTGGCCGTCTCGGGGTTCATCAGGATCAGCATCTCGTTGCTGGCCTTGCGAGCAACATAGCCCTTGGCGCTGGCGCGGATGGTAAACCACGTCGGCAGGCCGGCGATGTTCGAAGGGAACAGGTTCTTGCCGCTCACGAAGACGCCCATCTGGAAGATGGCGCGGAGCAGGACCGTGTTCGCCGTCTGGGAACCCGATCCGTTGACCGTGGCCACCTGGATGGAAAAATCATTGATCCTGGTTTTCGCTCCCAGGGCGGGGGCAGGGGTGGCGAGACTGGCGGCCATGAGTACTCCTTTCTCATCTGGGCGGGGGCGCCGGAGAGGGCGGAAAGATGACGAATAGGGCTTAAATACTTGACCCTCAAGGCCGTCGTCCAGTATGGCAGAGGCGGATGACAGGTTCTATTGCGGGTCTTGCGGGAGTGTCTCCCGAGGGTCTGAAATTAAGCGAAAAAAAAGGGATTGACGGCCTTGGCCTCGACTCCTATCTTGAAGTCCATGAAAACCAGCGATCTTACCAAACGCCAGCAGGCCGTGCTGAAGTTCATCCGCGCCTTCGTGCAGAGCGACGGACGAAGCCCCACTTTGGCTGAAATCGCCAAGGGCGTGGGCTCCAGCGCCGTGTCCACGATCCACAAGCATGTCCAGCACCTCATGGACAAGGGCTTCCTCGTCCGCAGCCACGGCAAGGGCAACAACCTGGTCGTGGCGACCGGAACCGACGAAGGCTCCGGCCCTTCTCGCGCTCTGACGGGCGCTTCCCGCTCGGAGACGGCCTCCAATGTGCGCATCTTCCCCTTCTGCGGAGATGTGGCTGCCGGCTCACCCATCCTTCCGGAAAGCCGGGCTCTGCCCATCGAAGTGCCCAACAGCATCCACCGGCAGCGCGACGAGTTGTTCGTGCTGCGGGTGCGGGGCGACTCCATGGTTGATGACGCCATTCTCGATGGGGATCTCGTGGTGCTGCAGCGCAAGGGCGAATACCGGAACGGAGATCGCGTGGTGGCCCTCATCGACCGGGAGGAAGTCACGCTCAAGGAGTTCCGGAGGGACGCCAAGGGTGTGTGGCTCATCCCCCACAACCCCGAGCTCCAGCCCCGCTGTTATCCACCGCAGCGCATCGACATCCAGGGACTGCTGGTCGGCGTCATGCGCAGCTGCTGAGGGCGGTCAGGCGGGCAGGCGGTCCCTGATGGCCTTTCCCATGACAGTCGTACTCAAGGCGCCTCCCAGGTCGCAGGTCTTCGCACCTGCTCCCAAAGCGCCTGCCACGGCTGCCTCCAATGCGGCCGCCTCAGGCTCCCATCCCAGGTGCCTGAAGAGCAGGGCGGTGCTGAGGATCATGCCGATCGGGTTCGCCAGGCCTTTCCCGGCGAGATCCGGGGCCGAGCCGTGGACGGGTTCGGCCAGGAGCGAACACCGGAAGGGCCGGTGGGGTGCCCAGCTGATGGAGGGCGCCACGCCCATGCCGCCCAGGTAGGCCGCGCAAAGGTCGCTGATGAGGTCGCCCAGGTAGTTGTCGGCCGCGATCACGCCGAAGGCCGACGGCTCCTGCACCAGGGCGCAGAGCAGCGCATCCGCATGCATGGCCCGGGCAGCCACTTCTGGATGTTCCCCGCGCAGGTCCTGGAACACGCGCAGCCACAACCCATGCCCGTGTTTCAGCACGTTCGCCTTGTGGGCCAGGGTGAGCGGGCGACTCCTTGCCGCCGCGTGGTGGAAGGCGGCCTGCAGCAGGCGCCGGATGGCGGGTTCCGTGTGGATGGCCAGATCAATGGCCCTGCCGGGCTCAGTCGAGCCTTGCAGGCAGTAGGGGCCTTCTGTATTTTCGCGAAAGACTTCGATGTCGAGCCTGGTGCCCTGACCTGAGAGGGAGGAGTGGCAAGGGCGGTAGTTCACGGTCAATTCCAGGCCCTGGCGCAGTCGCAGCAGGATCTCCTCCGCATGGCGGCCATCGGGGATGCGGGGATCGCCTACGGAGCCGAACAGGATGGCGTCGCACTGGTCCCTGATATCGACGAAGACGGCCTCGGGCAGGGTCTCCCCGGTGGCGAGGAAATGGTCGGCCCCGCAGGGGAGGCTGACGGTTTCGATGCGCCGGCCCCGGGAACGCGCCCAGTCCAGGCAGAAAAGGGCCTCGGCCATAACCTCCTTGCCAACCCCGTCGCCGGGGAGGACGGCAATCCGGACTGATTTACTCAAGATTTTTCCTCCCAGTTCCCTGGATGGTGCCACACTCCTCTCCCCGGAGGTGGATATGAACCGGAATCGGAGGGTTGCTATGGGCATCATGACGATGTTGGGATTGGCTTCAGCAGCAGAGGTGGCAGAAGGGACCAAGGCGCCGGCCTTCGAGGCGCAGGACCAGAACGGCGCCCAGGTGCGCCTTGCCGATTTCCAGGGCAAGGCGGCGGTGGTGCTCTATTTCTATCCCAAGGACGACACGCCTGGCTGCACGGCCCAGGCCTGCAGCCTCCGGGATGGCTTTGCCGCCATCAAGGCAGCGGGTGCGGTGATCCTCGGCGTCAGTGCGGACACGAGCCAGAGCCACAAGGCCTTCGCGGAGAAGTATCACCTTCCGTTCAGCATCCTCGCTGATCCGGATCACCGCATCATCGAGGCCTATGGTGTGAAAATGCCTGTGGTAGGGATCGCCAAGAGGGTCACCTTCCTCATCGACCGCAAGGGCACCGTAAGAAAGGTCATCACGGATACCCGCACCAAGGATCATGACCAGCAGGTACTCGCCCTTCTGAAGGGGATGTCTTAGGAAATACCGGCCTTCGCGTTGAGCGGGGGCCTGGTTCCGGGCTAGACTTCGTGGGACTACACGAGGTCTGTTGATGGTTTTCTTCAACCACGCCACCCGGCAGATGACGGTGAAAATCGTCTACTACGGACCCGGTCTGTGCGGGAAGACCACCAACCTCAACACCATCTACGGCAAGACGAGCCAGAAGGCCCGGGGCGAGATGGTCAGCCTCAACACGGAAACGGACCGGACCCTGTTCTTCGACCTGCTGCCCATGGATGTGGGCATGGTCGGCGGCTTCAAGACCAAACTCCAGCTCTACACCGTGCCGGGCCAAGTGTTCTACAACAGCACCCGCAGGCTCGTGCTGAAGGGGGTGGACGGCTTGGTCTTCGTGGTGGACAGCCAGACGCCCATGCTGGGCGCTTGCAAGGAAAGCTACCAGAACCTCGAGGAGAACCTCCGCGAACTGGGTCTGGATCTGGCCGACATTCCGATGGTCTTCCAGTGGAACAAGCGGGACCTCCGGAACGTGCTGCCCCTGGAAGAGCTTGAGGCCACCTTCAACCCGAAGGGCTTCCCGAGCTTTCAGTCCATCGCCTCGGACGGAACAGGCGTGTTCGAGACCTTGCGCGGCATCACCAGGCTGGCCCTCGCCCACATCAAGGTCCATGTCCTGGGTGAACCCCACCTGGTTAAGGCACCTGCACCGGCACCCCCTCCACAGATGGTTGAAGCCCTCACCCTGTCTGACCTTCCCGTGGGCCCCGACCTCCCTGACTTGGAAGCCCCGGTGCTTCCCGATCCCGCAAAGGTGGAGTTGACCCGGGATGGGAATTCCAATCCGCCTTTGGTGCTCCGTCTGGAGGTCCCCCTGGACCTGGATGGCCCCGAGGTCGAGGTGGTGGTCCACCTGCGGCGCCAGGGCCAGGTCCTTGTGGAAGGCGTGATCAGCTGTCCCGTGCCCGGGAGAGGCGGCGACTCCAAACTCAGCGTTGAATTGATGCGGAGCTGAGGTGCGTCTGCCCCTGCTGTTCTGTGTGGCTGCATTTCCCGCCTTGGCCGCGATGCCGGCGTGGTGGACTGCCTTCACGAGGGTGCCGACGATGGAGAGCCGGTTCCGCCAGGAAAGCGACAGCCTGGTCTTCGGCAAGCTGTCCAGGGAAGGGCACCTGACCCTGGCCCGGGGCGGACACTTGAAGGTGGCCTACGACGGTGGGTTGACGGTCACCTGCGACGGACGGCATCTGGTGCAGTACGACCCGGACACCCGCACAGCCCAGCGGGTGGAGTTGGCCCAGGCCGTGCGCGATTTCCCGCTGCTGGGCATTCTGCTCGATCCAGCCCGCCTCGATCGCCTTTACCGGATCGACGTGTTTGGAGGGGAGACGGTGAAGCTCACGCCCAGGGAGGCGGGGCTGCCGGATCTGAAAGCCACCGGCCGCAAAGGCCTGCTGCATGCCCTGGAGTGGACAGACCCGACCGGGGCGAGGCAGAAACTGGAACTGCTCGACCCGAAGACACCCGCGAGACTTCCGCCCGGCACTTTCAGTCCCAAGCTCCCGGCGGGTACCCGGTGGTCTACTCCGAACGGCTGAAGGCGTCGAACCGTTCCGACTGCGGGAAACGGAGCCTGAGCCAGGCATCGAGGTCCGGCACCGAATCGAAAAGGTGCTTCGCCCCGGCGGCGGCCAGTTCCGCCCGGCTGCCGTAGCCCCAGGTCACCCCGACCGGCTCCAGACCGTGGTCACAGGCTGCGGTCATGTCCACGCCCCGATCGCCGATGAACACGCCGCCTGGCCAGATGGTGCCCTGCTCCGCCAGAGCCGCCAGTACCTCAGTCTTGGGCTGCCAATGGCCCTTGAGGGCACTCCCGAAGATGTCGTCGAAGATGAGGTTCAGGTCGAACTGGTAGGCGATGCGGCGGGCGAACAGGCTGGGTTTGGCGGACACGACGTAGATCCGGTGGCCCTGGCGTTTCAACCGGTGCAGCAGGTGGAAGATGCCGGGGTACAGCTCATGCTCGAACACCCCCTCCTCGCGGTAGCTTTCCCAGTAGAAGTCCAATGCGGCCTCCAGACGAGCGGGATCCTCGAGCCCGCGCAATGAGGCCAGGGATTCCCGCATGCCGAAGCCGATCCAGTCGCGGAGGGTGGCCTCGTCCGGCAGGGCCAGGCCGAAGGCGGCACAGGTCTTCGCCAGACAGTTCCGGACGCCCAGCAGGGGATCCACGAGGGTCCCGTCCAGGTCGAAGCAGACGAGCCCGGGAGCCGCCTCCTGCGTCACCCCTGCCCCCTATTTCTTCTTCTTGGGCTGCTTGTTATAGGCCTCAACGCAGGCGCGCACAAAGGCATGAGCCTCGTCCTTGCCACCCCAGCCGTCACTGGTGACCGTCTTCCGCTCCAGATCCTTGTAGGTGAGGAAGAAGTGCTCCACTTCCAGGAGGAAGTGCGGGGGCAGGTCACTGCGGGAGGTCACGTGGGCGTAGGTGGGGTCATCGGTGGCCACGGCCAGGATCTTCGAGTCAGGGCCGTTCTCATCGGCCATCCGCAGCAGGCCGATGGGTCTCGCGCGGATCACCACGCCGGGATAGGTGGAGCCGTTGATGAGCACCAGGACATCCGCCGGATCCCCATCCTCGGCCAGGGTGCCCGGGATGAAGCCGTATTCGGCCGGGTAGTGGAAGGGCGAGAACAGCACTCGGTCCACATGCACCAGGCCCGTGTGGTGGTCGATCTCGTACTTGATGCGGGAGCCCGTAGGGATCTCGATGATGGCGTTCACGATCTCGGGAGCCTGCCGGCCTGGGTTGAGATGGGTCAGTGGCATATAAGCTCCGGGGAGGCTTCGATGGTCGCATGTCCGTCGGAGGTCGTCACGCAACCGGGCTGGCCGCCAACGATGGCGTGGATCATTCCGTTCCAGCCCCTAACCTCAAATGGACCGTGGTTCCCCGGCCCATCTGGCTCTCGAGGAACAGCAGCCCCCCGTGGGCCACGATGATCCGGTGGCAGACGGCCAGCCCCAGGCCGGTGCCCCGCCCGAAGGTGCTGAAAAAGGGATCGAACACCTTCGACAGCGCCTCGGCGGGGATGCCGCAGCCATTGTCGGACAAGGTGACATGCCAGCAGGGCTGTCCATCCATCTGCTCCTCGACGGCGGCCAGGACGACGCGGGGCTTTTCCGAATCCTCCAGGGCCCGGAGGGCGTTCTGAACCAGGTTCTGGGCGACCTGGCGCAGCAGATCAGGATCACCCCGCCACGTGGCCTGGGCGGGGATCTGGTTCTTCCAGGGGACGGCTTCCACCAGGGTGGTTCCCCGCAGTACCTCCTCCCAGAAATGTTTCAAGGGGATGGATGCCATTTTGGGGTGGAGATCCCGGCTGAAGGCCAGGGTGTTACCCACCAGATTGTTCAGCCGGCCCACACTCTCCTGCATCTTGCGGGCGAGTTCCATGGGGCCAGCCTGATCGGCCAGATCCTCCACCAGCATGCCGGAGAAGAGGGCCAGGCTCCCCAGAGGGTTCCGGATCTCATGGGCCAATTCCGCGGCCATGCGCCCCATGGCGGCCAGACGGTCCTCCCGAGTGGCCTGCTGAGCTCGCAGCACGGCCTCCGTCACATCCCGGAGGGTGACGATGGCGCCCCCGTGCGGCGCGGAACGCCGCTCCTCTTCGAAGATCAGCTCCCGGCCTTCGGGGGTCTGGAACCGGCGCTGGCCGCCGGGGCTGCCGGGTTCCCAGGGGGCCGGATCCTGCAGGAAACAGCCTTCCAGTCCCTGAGGCCGGTTGGTGAAACGCAGAGAACCATCTTCGGCCAGGACCCAGATCGCGAAGGGGACGGCCTCGATGACGGTCTGGAGTTCGCCCTGGAGCTGACCGAGCTGGGTCTGGAGCGCCTCGTAGCGCGCCTGGAGGTGCTCTGAGGCTGCCGTGAAGGCTTCAAAGGCTTCCAGCAGCTGCCGGGGGTCCGGATGGGCCTGGACCTCGGTCACGGCGCCACCGGCCCCTGCAGAAGGCGCTGCAGCAGGTCGCGCTCCTCGCCCTTCGGCTCGGTGGCCGCCATCTTCTGGAGCGCGGCCCTGGCCTCGGGCGTCCCCAGGGCCACCAGAGCCTTGGCCGCCGCCATGCGGATGGCTGAGGGTTCCCCGGGATTGAAGAACCCCTTCCGGCGCATGCACTCCAGCAGGGCTGGCATGGCTCTGGGAGAGGCGATGTGGCCGAGGGTCTCCAGCGCCTGGATCCGGAGGCGCTCCAGCACCCGCTTGTCCTGGGCCAGTTCGGAGATCGGTCCCACGCTTTTTTCGGAGTGCAGTTGCCCCAGGGCGAACAGGAGCTCCTGCATGGTCTCCGCATCCGTCTCCTTCATCCGGGCCAGCAGATGCGGCTCCGCAGCCAGTCCGCACAGCTTCCACAGGGCGCGCACCGCCGCCCGGCGTACCCGGGGTTCGGGATGGTTCACCTGAGGTGTGATCGCGTGCAGGCAGCTGGCATTGCCGAGTTCAGCGAGGAGCGTCAGCGCGTTCCGGACCAGGTACCAGCTGGATGACCCCAGGGCGGTCAGGAGCGAGGGCAGGGCGGTCGGTCCGATGTAGCGGATTACATCGACCAGCCGTCCCCGGTTGGTGCGGTCCTGCTCTCCTTCGAGGCGGGCCAGCAGGTGCTGGAGGAAGGCGTCCCCGGTCGTTTCGAGGTACGAGGGCGCTTCCTGGCTCAAACGGAGCCGATCCAGGCTAAGGAAGTGGTCGATCGCCGCATCCAGCAGCTCGGGCCGCAGGAGGGCCGCGTGCAGACGGGTGATGGCCTCGCCACGCCAGGGCTGCTGGTTGCCTTGGAAAGCGCAGAGGGATTCGAGTTCATGGAGGTCCGCAAGGGCACTCAGGAGTTCCCCGCGCAGGACCTGGGCCACGAGCAGAGCTTCCAGAGCCTCAGTGATCCAGCGGTGGATGGTGAGTTCCTGCTCCGAGGGGAAATGGGCCCTCAGCCCCCCGGTCAGGGGGCCGACACCCTCGGCAGGCAGCCCGGGTCGATGGGCCCACCGGGCGATGCCAGCCAGGGTCCGCGCGCCCTTCATGCGGAAATCCGGCCAGTCGCTGTGGAGTGCATCCAGCAGCACGTCCTGGATCCGCAGGAACTCGTCGTAGCGGCGGAGGTCGAGCAGTTCGCGCAGGAGCGCCAGCCGCTGTTCCTGGCTCAGCTCAAACAGGAAGCCGTGTTCCAGGATCTTGAGGAGCTTGGCTTCCAGGCTGAGGTCATCCCAGGCCAGATCCCTCAGGATCGGTTCGGCCTGGGTTGGATCCATCCCACGGGTCCTCAGATGGGAAGCGAAGGCCCGGACCAGGGCTTTCCGGTCGGGAAGCGGATTCAGGATGCCCTGGATGGGGCCCCGGAGTTGCGGCCAGGAAGCCCCGCCGGAAAGCGCGGTCATGGTGGCGGCGGCCAGAACTTCGGCGGACAGGGCTTTCAACCCCAGGGCGAGCCCTTCGGGGGCACCGGGCTGGTTCGTCAGGCCTGCCATCAGGCTCAGCTGGACTTCAGGCGTCAATCCCATGAGGGCCGAGCGCAGTGCGGAAAGCTGCTCGGGCGTGGGGCCACCCTTGCGAATGCCCAGGGCCTTCTCAAGGGGGCCGAGTGCCCCAAGGTCCGCCGGTCCGAGGGAGCCGAGGGAAGCAAGGTCCTCGCCCTCCTTGCCACCACCGGAGGGTTCCTCCAGGCCGCGCAGGGCGGACCCGGCGGACACTCCCTGGCCCAGGGCCTGGAGGTTGGCCAACAGATTGCCGGCAATGTGGTCCCGGTCCGGAAGCGCCCGCAGAGCGTTCTGAATCGGCCCCTGCAACTGTTCCCAGGAGGCCCCCTGGGTGCGCGCAGAGCTGACCGCAGCGGTCAGGAGTTCGCCGGCCAGGGCATTGATCCCAAGCTGAAGGCCCGAGGGGAGTTCCTTCGGGAGGCTCGACACGCTCATGAGGAGACTCATCTGCTCCATCGGCGTCCATTTCATCAAAGCCTGGCGGAGGGCGCCGAGCTGGGCTGAACTCGGCTTGTCCTCGCTGAGGCCGAGTTCGTGGCTTAACGCGAAGAGGCTGCCGAACTCGGCCGGGCCGAACCCCCGCGCGATCCAGGGCTGCCCTTGGCCGTGAAACTGGCCCTGGCCTTGGCCCTGGCCTTGACCCTGGCCCTGGCCTTGGCCCTGGCCTTGGCCCTGGCCTTGGCCCTGGCCCTGGCCCTGGCCTTGGCCCTGGCCTTGACCCTGGCCTTGACCCTGGCCCTGGCCTTGGCCCTGGCCTTGACCCTGGCCTTGACCCTGACCTTGACCCTGACCGAGGCCCTGACCTTGACCCTGACCTTGGCCGAGGCCCTGGCCGAGACCTTGACCCTGGCCCTGACCTTGGCCCAGACCCAGACCCTGACCTTGGCCCTGACCCTGGCCCTGGCCGAGACCCTGGCCCAGCCCTTGACCCCAGCCCAGCCCACGCTCGGCGGACCCCTCAGAAGAACCGCCACCCTTGGCCATGGAGGCCATGAGGGCTTCGCGGATCAGCTCGGCGAGTTCCTCATTGGAGGCCTCACCCTTGGCCGGCGAGGCTGGATTCAGGAGGGGCGCCTGGTCGCCCGATCCAGTAGCCTCCTGGCCCTCCCGGATCTCCTGATATTTGACCTGCGCCACTTTGATGTGCACGACCTCGCTGGCTTTCAGGAACGCCTCGAATCCTCCCAGCTCCTCCAGCTTCTGCGGCTTGGTCGCCAGCCCCTGAAGGAAAACGAGGTATTCCTCTGGTGTCACCCCCCACTCGAAGATGAACCCCCCGATCGCGCGTTCGGACACCTGCTTCACGACTGCCACCACGTGGGGGCTCTTGGTGTCCTGGATCTGCCCATCGACGAAGGCCTTGGTTCCGGAGACGACGAATTGGAGCTTCCGATGTTCTTCGAGCCAGCGGTCCATCGCCGCGTAGGCCGAGGCCAGGGCCTGCTGGGCCCGGGGATGGGCTTCGGTGTACATCTGCACGGCCTTGAGGGCCACGGCGAGCGTCTGGGCGATCTGTTGGAAGTCGCTCATGGGGGTGTCATCTCCAAGGGGTCAGACCATTCCCGGCGCAATTGGGCATAGTGAGCCTCGATGAAGGCGAGCCGTCGCCGGCCCTCCTCTCTGGCCAGTTCGGTGTTGAAGCAGGCAGTAATGCTGCGGGCCAGATCCAGCCAGGCTTCGCCGCGGTGGAGAATTTCCCTGGTGGTGATGGGCTGGAAAGCCCCACTGATGCAGCCGAAGTGGATGAGGCTGGCGGCCCCGATCTTGCTGAGCTTGTCGCAGTCCCAGAGACATGCCGTTTCGATGGGTTCAAGCCGCTGCCGGAGTGTCAGTCCCACATGGTGCTCGATGGCGTGGTGGACCGCCGGGATCTTGCCGGGCGGGAAGTCCGTGCCCGCGAGAATCTCCTCCACCCGCGCGGAGGCATCCAGGGCATGCGTATCCTTGGCATGAGGCTCCTTCAGGCGCTTGGCCACGTCGTGCAGCCAGGCCGCGCACTCCACCACCTCCAGGTCCGCACCGACCGCGGGCGCCAGCCAGCGGGCCAGCAGCACGGCGGCATAGGTGTGCTCGAAACGGTAGTTGAAGATGGGCCGGTAGGTCCCTTCCACCTCGTGGCCGATGCCCCAGAACCGGATCGCATCCGCATCCGAGAAGCACCGCAGCGCCTGTTCGCAGGCGGTCCGCCAGGGGCTGGGGTTCATGGTTGGGCTTCCTCGTAAGAGCGCAGTGCCTCGAGGGTGTGCTGGATCTCCTCAAACATGGCGCGGTCTGCCCAGGGAGCGCAAGCCCTGGAGAGACAATCCATCAGGGGCTGGAGACCAGCGGCAGGGGTCAGCCCGATGAGTCGCACGCCTTCGAGGGCCATGCGGGCCTCGATGGCCAGCACCTGCTCCAGGGCGTCCAGGGCGCGGACGAGCTTGCGGGCCGCGATGGGACCCATGCTCACATGGTCCTCCTTGCCCGCACTGGTGGGGATCGAGTCCACGCAGGCTGGATTGGCCAGGCCCTTCATCTCGCTGACCAGGGCCGCGGAGGTAACCTGGGCCATCATGAAACCCGATTCGAGGCCGCCATTCTGGGTGAGGAAGGCCGGGAGATCCGAATAGGCCGGATTCACCAGGCGCTCCTGCCGTCGCTCGGACATGCTGGCGAGGTCCGCAGCCGCGATGGCGAGCACATCACAGGCGAAGGCGGGGTACTGGCCGTGGAAGTTGCCGCCGGACCTGGATTCCTGGGTATCGGTGAAGATCATCGGATTGTCCGTGGCGCTGTTGAGTTCCCGCTCCAGGATGGCTCCCGCGAAGGCCAGGGCGTCCCGGGTCACGCCGTGCACCTGGGGGATGCAGCGCAGGCTGTAGGCGTCCTGCACCCGGTGGCAGTCGCGATGGCTTTCGCTGATGGCGCTGGTCTCGCCGAGGATGCTGCGCATGCGGTCAGCGACGAGGAGCTGCCCGGGATGGGGTCGGGCCGCATGGATGCGGGGGTCGAAGGCCTGGCGGCTCCCGCGCAGGGCCTCCAGGCTGAGGGCGGCGATCAGGTCCGCCAGACTCGCCAGCCGGTTGAACTTCTCCACGGCCAGGTTGCCGAGGGCCGTGATGAGCTGGGTGCCGTTGATGAGGGCAAGGCCCTCTTTGGCTTGCAGGGTCACCGGCGCGAGACCCGCTTCTGCCAGGGCTGATCCGCCTGGAATGTGCCGATTCCGTGACCAGGCCAGCCCTTCCCCCACGAGCAGCAGGGCCATGTGGGCCAGGGGGGCCAGATCGCCGCTGGCGCCGACGCTGCCCTGGCAGGGTACGCGCGGCAGCACGTCCCGGTTCAGGCACTCGGTCAGCAGGCGGATGGGCTCAGTCCGGATGCCGCTGTGGGCTTTCAGCAGGCAGTTGATGCGGGCGGCCATGAGGGCCCGGGTCTGCTCTTTCGACAGCGGCTCGCCCACTCCTGCGGCGTGGCTGCGGATGAGATTCAGCTGGAGCTGCTGGAGCTGGTCCGGAGGGATGACGATGGTGGCGAACTGGCCGAACCCGGTGTTGATGCCGTAGACGGTGCGGCCCTCGGCGACGATGCGGTCCACCACGGCCCGGTTCTCGGCCACCCGGGCCAGGGCGCCCTCGTCCAGCGTGATCCCTTCCCCCCGGGCGATGCGCGCCAGCAGGGGTGCCGTCAGGGAACAGCCATCCAGGTGGATCATCGAGCCCCTTTCGGCGAGATCGTCATCGCCAGCACCACGGCCAGGCCCAGGGTCAGCCCGGCAATGGTATAGGCGGACTGGCCGCCCCAGCGCGCCAGGGCGAAAGTGCCGACGGCCGGGCCGATGATGCGGCCCATGCCCGTCATCGCGTTGATCACGCCAAAAAGAGCCCCCTGGTCCTCGGGGGGCGTGAGTTGGCTGGCCAGCGCAGTACCCGCCGTATTGCCCATGCCGCTGCCCCAGCAGAGCGGGATCAGGAGGAGCAGGAAGGGCCACATCCAGGGCGCCTTCGGCATCAGGGGCAGGGACACCGCCATGAGCACGAGCCCGGTGATGAGGGCCACGCGCTCGGGTATGCGCTTGGCCACCACCCGCACCAGGCCTCCCTGGTAGATCACCAGCAGCACGCCGATGCCGGCGAAGAGGAAGCCCACTTCCCGCTGGTGGAAATGGAAGTTCTCGTGGACCAGGAGGGCGAACGTGCCCTCCATCATGGCGAAGCCGGCCATGGAGAGCAGGGAGACGCCCAGGATCTGGGGCATGCCGGTCCGCTGCATGGCCTTGACCAGGGCGTGGCCCCGGCTCTCGTGGGAACGGGCGCGGGCCCGGACCGCATCCGTGAGGGTCTCGGGCAGCCAGAACAGCACCATCAGCGAGGCCAGGAGGGAGAGTCCCGCCGCCACGAAGAAGGGCAGGTGCCAGCCCCGGGTGGCCAGCAGCTCGTGGCCGAAGGCGCTGCCGCTGAGGACGCCCGCCATGGCGGGACCCAGCACGAAGCCGAGGCCGAAGGCCGCTCCGATCATGCCCAGGACTTTGGAGCGTTCCTCCGGCTCCGAGCTGTCGGCCATGGCCGCCTGGGCCACGGAGATGTTGCCGCCGGTGATGCCATCCAGGAGCCGGGCCGCCAGCATCCACTCGAAGCGGCTGGTGAGCGCGAGCATCAGATAGCCCAGGGCCGAGCCCACGAGGCTGATCCAAAGCACGGGTTTCCGTCCCACCATGTCCGACACCCGGCCGAGGATGGGCGAGGCGATGAACTGCATGAGGCTGAAGCTCAGGAAGCCCACACCGGCCCAGAAGGCGCCTGGCGTGGTGCCGGCGCCGCCCAGTCCGAGGAAGTGGTTGACGCCCTCCATCCAACGGCTCGGGTGGTCGGCGATGGCTTGCGCGTAGAGCGGCAGGATCGGGATGACGATGCCGAAGCCCAGGAGGTCGACGAAGACCGTGAGGAAGATGGCTGTCCGGGCGCGTTTGGAAGACTGCATGGGGCTCTCCAGCCTCCCAGTGTAGCCCGTGGAACCGTCTAGCTACCCAGCACCCGCTGCAGCATTTCCCGAAGGTCCTTGATCTGGTACGGCTTCTGAATGAAACCGGCAGGCCCCTGGCCCGTCATGGTCTGCAGGGAATCCTGTTCGGTGAAGCCACTGCTCAGCACCACCGGAATCGACGGGTCCAGGTCGTGCATGACCTGGAAGGCTTCCCGGCCATTCAGGCGGGGCATGGTGACATCCATGAGGACCAAGTCGGGTCGCGGCCTGGCCTCCCGGAACCGTTCCAGGGCCTCCAGGCCATCCCTGGCCGTAATGACTTTCAGTCCCAGTGCCGCGAGGGCGGAACCGATGGTCTGCAGGATGTAGTCTTCGTCATCGACCAGTAGGACCAGCCCCTGAAGCGGATGGGAAGCGGCCTCTTCGGTAGTCCGGGCCGGGTCGCTGGGTCGTTCCGTGGAAGCGGGGAAGCAGAGGCGGAAGGTGCTGCCCCGACCCGCTTCACTGGTGATTTGTAGTCCGGCCTTGTGGCCACGGAGGATACCGAGCATGGCCGAGAGGCCCAGTCCGCGTCCGGATGCCTTGGTCGTGAAGAAGGGGTCGAAGATCCGCGCCAGCACCTCCGGCGTCATGCCCATCCCGGTATCGGCGACTTCCAGGATGACATAGGGGCCGGGCTTCAGGGCTTCGCCGCGGAAATCTGCCCGGAGTTGCCGCTCATTAAGAGTGGTCGAGGAAGTCGAAAGGTGGATGACGCCTTCCCGTTCGCCGATGGCATCGGATGCGTTGGTCACCAGGTTCATGACCACCTGCTGGATCTGGCCTGCGTCCGCCTGGATGGCCTGCAGCCCTGGTTCCAGATCGAATTTCAGTTGGACGCTCTTGGAAATGGAGACTTCGAGCAGGTGGGTGACGTCATGCACCACATGGTTGAGGTCCTGGGGTTTCACGAGGAAATGCCCCCGGCCCGAGTAGGCCAGCATCTGCTTGGTGAGTTCCGTGGCCCGCATGACCGTGGACTCCATCTTGGCAAGATAGGGCTGGGCCGGGGCGTCCTCGGGCAACTGCATCTGGGCGAGGTTCAGGTTGCCCAGCACCGCTGTGAGCAGGTTGTTGAAGTCATGGGCGATGCCACCGGCTAGGAGCCCCAGGCTTTCCAGCTTCTGGGACTGCCGCATGGCCTCCTCGATTTGCTGGCGCTCCGTGACATCCATCGCGATGCCGATCACGCTTTCCAGGTGACCATCCTTGTCGAAGACCGGAGTGGTCAGGTTGTCGAAGATGCGGCCCGCCGCCCGGGTGGTCCGGCGGGAGGCCTGCCCGCGCAGGGCCAGCTGCAGCTGGTCGATTGTTTCTGGGTCATCCCGGTAGACCTCCAGGGCATTCAGCCCCACCACCTCACCCGGGCTCAATCCCAGGTTGGAGAGACCCAGGCCTTCCGAGAGGAGGAATTTACCCTCAGGGTCCAGCTGGTAGATGATGGCCTGCGAGTTGGCCAGCACGGTTCTGAGGCGCTGTTCCGCTGTGCGCAGGGCCGCTTCGGTGGTCTTCCAGGCCGTGATGTCCCGCGTGATGGAAAGCATGCAGGGGACCCCGCTCACATCCAACACCCGGCCGGACATCATTCCCCAGATCCGGCTGCCGTTTTTATTGAGGAACGGAAATTCCAGTTCCGTGAACCCTCCCTGTTTCCGGATGAGTCCGATCGCCAGTTGGCGGTCTCTGGGATTGGCCCAGAAGTTCAGTTCGGTCGAGGTCCGGCCAATGGTTTCTGCCAAGGTCCAGCCGCTGATCTTCTCGAAGCCCTCGCTCGCGTCCAGATAGGTCCCGTCATCAAGGCGGGTGATGTTGATGGCATCGGGGCTGGCGTGGAAGGCCCGCGAGAACTTGTCTTCGCTGAAGCGGAGGGCGTCCTCGGCAACCTTCCGGTCAATGGCCATCGCGATCTGGGCCGAGACGAAGGAGAGAATGTCCAGGTCCTCGGGCCGATAGCGATAGCCCCCTTCGTAGCTCTGGATGACCAGGGCACCGAAGACGCGCCCGTCGTTCTGCAGGGGGACGCCCATCCAGGCCATCGACTCGGTGCCAAAACCGACAGCCTCGCCCGCCTCTGCGAGGTTGGCCAGCCGCTTTTCGTCAATCAACTGCGGTTGGCCTGTACGAATGACGAACTCGGTCAGGCCTCTCGCGAAGGGGCGGGTGGGCGGGGCCCCATCCACCTGGTCAACCCAGTAGGGCCAGCTGAGAGTGTCTGTTTTCACCTCATGCAAGGCGATGTAGCAGTTCTCAGCCGGGATCAGCGTTCGGAGGATGTCATGGACTGCTCTGTACAGGGCTGGCAGGTCCTTCGCCCTTATGGTCGCCTCGGAAACCCGATAGGCGGCATCCCGGATCTGCTCCGCCCGCTTCCGCCCGGAGATGTCCTGGGCGATGGCGATGACCACCTTCTGTCCGAGATAGGTTCCTGGGTAGACGCGGACGTCCTTGGGGAACACGGTGCCATCCGCCTTGAGTCCCCAGTATTCGAACTCTTGCGGTTCGCCCTGCAGGGCTTTGCCGAAGGCCTGGGCCACCGCGTCCATGTCATTGCGCCCAGGGGCTGAGAGGACCTCCGGTGTCTTGCCGATAAGGAAATCGCGCGGGTGGCCATACATCCGTACGGCGCCTTCGTTGACGTCCAGGAAATGCCCTTCGGCATCCTGGATATAGATGGCCTCTGCAATCGCATCAAGAATGCCCTGGGCCCCGTCCAGGCGCGCCTGCAGACCCTCGACCCGCCGCTCGGAGGTGTCGAGCGCTTCCCGGAGGTCCTGCCGTGGCTGGTCCATCATGCCCTCAGCATCGGCCAGGGATGGACAGGAGCAAAGTCCTAGATGCGTTCAGGCCCACCGGAACCGCCGCACGGCCAGGACGAAGGCGGCCAGCCCCCAGGCCCCGACAAGCAGCAGGCCGAAGCCGTGGCCGGCCAGTCCGGCCCCGTCGTTGAACACCGCCCGCAGGGCCCGGAGGAAGGGTGCGAGGGGCAGGAGGGCCACCGTGTGCTGTAGCCACACTGGTGCCGCGTCCAGGGTGAAGTAGACGCCACTGAGCATCATGAGGGGGAAGAACACCAGGTTGGAGATGGCGGCGTAGCCCTCAGAGGTTTCCGCGAAGCCGCTCAGGGCGAAGCCGAAGGCCATGAAACAGCCGGTGCCGAGGGTCATGATGAGCAGCAGGTGGAGGAAGGAGCCCTGGTTCTGGATGCCGAATACCAGCTCGCCTACCAGCAGGAGGATGCCTGCCTGGAGCACGGTGACGGTGAGGCGGTGGAGGACCTGCCCGAGCAGGAAAATCCACTTAGGGAGCGGTGTCACGGCGAGGCGGCGAAACTTCCCCTTCTCCCGGTAGGACACGTTCACCATGCCCACGCTGAAGAGGCCCATGCTGACGAGGTTCAGGCCTAGCAGGCCTGGCAGGAGGAAGGAGGCATAATTGGTGGAACGCTTGTGGCCGGGGCTTTCCACTTGAGTCGGGATCCGCTGCGGTTCGGGGGCACCGCTCAGGCGAGCCTGGGCCACCAGCCAGGCCTGGTTGACCAAGCCCGCCGTGGCGCCTGCCTGCGCCATGAGGTAGCTGTTCAGCCGCAGGCGATAGCCCTCGCCCGCCGGCTCGAGCTGGGCGGCCGTCTCCCCCCGGGACCAGCGGGCTTCTGCCTCGGACTTGGTCAGCGTCTGGACCTGGAGGTGGAGGTCCGTCAGAGCCTGATCCAGGGCAGCATCCCGGGCGGAAGGGGCAGGAGCCTGCACCCTCACGACGGCGAGCTTGGGGCTTCCCCCGCCCCGGAAGATCGTCCCGAAGCCCAGGAGCAGGAGCACTGGGAAGGCCATGGTCCAGAACATGGCCAACCGATCGCGGCTGTAGAGTCGCCATTCCATCGCGAACTGCCGCCAGAGGATCATGGTCACTCCCTCAGACTTCGGCCTGTGCGGTGCAGGAATACATCCTCCAGGGTGGCGCGGCGGATATGGACCTGCTGGAAGGGGACGGCGGCGGCCTCGGCCGCTTCCAGCAGCCTCGGCAGCAGGGCCTTCGGGTCGGGCGTGGGGATTTCCCACAGGTCCACCCGCCGCTCCACGGCCTGGCCCAGGCGTCTGGCGAAGGCGGCGGGATCCGGCGCCGCGCCGTCGAAGGTCAGCTCCACCACGCTGGGGATGGCCAGGTTCGCGATGAGCGAGGCGGGCGTACCCGTGGCGATGACCTTGCCGTGATCCATGATGGCCAGCCGGTCACAGAGGGCCTCGGCCTCGTCCATGTAGTGGGTCGTCAGCACCACGGTCCGCCCTTCTGTCTTCATGCGGCGCACCACGTCCCAGAGGCTGCGCCGGGCCTGGGGATCAAGGCCGGTGGTCGGTTCATCGAGGAACACCATCTCCGGATCGTTCACCAGGGCCAGGGCCAGGGCCAGCCGCTGCTGCTGGCCGCCGCTCAGGGTGATGTGGTAGGCATCGGCCTTTTCCTCCAGCTGGACCAGGGCCAGCAGCTCCGAGGTGCTCCGGCGCTTCGGGTAGTAGCTGCCGTAGAGATCCAGCGCCTCCCGGGGCGTGATCTTGTTGAAGAGGCTGGTGCTCTGGAGCTGGACGCCGATGCGGCAGCGGATCTCCTGGCCCTGATGGGCCCAGGTCAGGCCGAGGATCTCGATCTCGCCGGAATCGGCCGCGGTCAGGCCCTCGATGATCTCCAAGGTGGTGGTCTTGCCTGCGCCGTTGGGGCCCAGCAGGCCGAAGACTTCGCCCCGGGCCACTTCCAGATCCACGCCAGCGACGGCGACGACCTTGGGAAAGGCCTTCTTGAGACCGCGGATGCGGAGGGCAGGGGCGAGCATGGAAACCTCAAAATCTTTCGGCGACGGGATGGCGCGTGAGTGGGGCTGAGCCACTGTTTTGCCTCATTCTTGCTTTCTTCGTGTCCTTTGTGGCCAATCGTTCTTTTCCATTGAACCTTGCGGAACAAAGAATAGAAAAGGATGAGCCACAAAGGACACAAAGGACACAAAGAAATACCGTGGTGTTTTCGGCTGGACTCTCAGGCCTCGGCGGAATCTAGATGGGCCAGATTCGCCATTCACCATGGTCTGAGGAGATTCGTTCCACAGCAGCATCCCGATCCGCGATCGTTGAGTACCGCGCCGCCCAGCAGCTGCCGGAACCGCAGAGCAGGGGTTCGCCGCCGGTGTCGCGCAGGGCATCACGCACTTCGGCGAGCAGTGGGCATACCCACAGGGCCGCGCCCGTCAGATCGTTGCGCCAGGGTGGCGCGATGCCTGCCGGCTGGGAGGCCAGAGGCTGCGGAAAGGGATAGCCGACCTGTTGCAGAGCCCGGTACACGCTGGGCGTGCTCACGTGCAGGCCTGGGTACACGAGGAGGATGGGCTCCAGGGGCACGGGCCGCAGGGGGAAGACCCGTTCCCCGCGACCCAATCCCAGCACCGTTCCGCCCAGGAGGAACAAGGGCACATCGCTGCCTAGGCGTGAGGCCATTCCGAGCAAGGCGCCTTCCTTGAGACCAAGCTCGAAGAGGCGGTTGCCCAGCCTCAGGGCCGCCGCCGCGTCGCTGCTGCCGCCCCCGAGGCCAGCGCCGTGGGGGATCCGCTTCTCCAGCCGAAAGGTTGCCGGCAGCGGGCGTCCGGCCGCTGCTTCAAGCAGGCGCCAAGCTTGGACCACCAGATTGGTCTCGTCGGCCACCAGTCCCGTGCCCATGGGACCTGTAATGGCGAGGGAGAAGTCCGCGGCGATTTCACCCTCGAGCACGTCCGTCAGTGCCGGTACGCCCTCAACTACCGTGGTAACCAGCTCCAACTCGTGGAAACCGTCGGCCCGCCGTTCCAGCACGGCGAGAAAGCGGTTGAGCTTGGCGGGACAAAGCTCCGTCGGCATCGGACCTCCGGAGCCCAGCTTAGCTCAGACGCCGAGACAGGGCTTTGCCCGGTGGAGGCGTGGGGGCTCCGGGGGGACATGGCGAGCAGAGCGAGCAGGCGGTCCCCCCGGGACGGCATCAGAGCAGGTAGGTTTTGCCGTACATCAAGTAGCGGTCCACGCTGCGGGCGGTGTTGCGCCCTTCGTGGATGGCCCAGACCACCAGCGATTGGCCGCGAACCATGTCGCCCGCGGCGAAGACGCCCGGGATGCTGGTCATGCGCTGGCCGTCGGCCACCACGTTGCCGCGGCCATCCAGCTTGAGGCCCAGTTCGGTGATGGGGCCCTTCCGCTCGGGACCGAGGAAACCCAGGGCGAGCAGGACCAGGTCGGCGGGAATCACGCGCTCGCTGCCCGGGATCTCCTCGTTCTGCATCCGTCCTTCGGAACTGCGGGTCCACCTCAGGCCGACGGTCTGGACCTCCTTCACGGAACCCGCCTCCCCGGTGAAGCGCAGGGTCTGCGTCGCGTAGATGCGGGGATCGGCGCCCTGCAGGGCTGCGGCCTCCTCCTGGCCGTAGTCCATGGAGTTGACCTTGGGCCACTGGGGCCAGGGATTGTCCACCGCCCGCCGTTCAGGAGGCTGGGGCAGGATCTCCAGCTGGGTGACCGAGCGGGCCCCGTGTCTCAAGGCGGTGCCCACACAATCGGTCCCCGTGTCGCCGCCGCCGATCACCACAACGCTCTTCCCCTTGGCAGAGATGAAGGCGCCATCCGCGTGGGCGCTGTCCAGGAGGCTCCTGGTGTTCAGCGTGAGGAACTCCATGGCCTGGTGGACGCCCTGGAGCTGGCGGCCTTCCAGGTCGAGTTCCCGGGGCAGGGTGGAGCCGCAGCAGAAGACCGTGGCGTGGTAATCCCGCAGCAGGCTTTCGGAGGAAATGTCCCGGCCGATCTCCACACCGGTGACGAAGCGGACGCCGTTCCGCGCCATGAGTCCCACCCGGCGGTCCACCAGGCGCTTGTCCAGCTTCATGTTGGGGATGCCGTACATCAGCAGCCCGCCCACCCGGTCCGCCCGCTCGAACACCGTGACCGTGTGGCCGGCGCGGTTGAGCTGGGCGGCACAGGCCAGACCCGCGGGACCCGAGCCCACGATGGCCACGGTCTTGCCGGTGAGTACCGGGGGGACCTCTGGTCCGACCCAGCCCTCTTCGAAGGCCTTGTCGATGATGGAGACCTCGATGGCCTTGATGGTGACCGGGTCGCCACCCAGGCCCACGGTGCAGGAACCCTCGCAGGGGGCGGGGCAAACCCGGCCTGTGAACTCGGGGAAGTTGTTGGTGCGGAGCAGGCGGCGGAGCGCCCGCTGCCACTGGCCGCGGTAGACCAGATCATTCCAGTCGGGGATGAGGTTGTTGAGCGGACAGCCCGAGGCCATGCCGCCCATGAGCTTGCCCGTGTGGCAGAAGGGTGTGCCGCAGTCCATGCAGCGGGCGCCCTGGCGCATGAGCACGTCATCAGGGACTCTGGGGTGGGATTCGTTCCAGTCCTTCACCCGCTCCAAGGGCGGGCGGTCCTGGGGAAGTTCGCGCGAATACTCGATGAAGCCGGTGCTTTTGCCCATGTCGGCTCCTAGTTCCCATCGGCGCGGGCAAGGCTCCGCGCATTCTCTTCGAAGGCCGCGAGCACGGCCTCATCCTCAGGCAGGCCCTTCTCCCGCATCCGGGCCTGGCTTTCCAGCACCCGCTCATAGTCATGGGGCATGACCCGCACAAAGCGGGGGAGCCAGAGGTCCCAACCCCGGAGGATCGTGGTGGCCCTCAGACTGCGTGTGGCGGTGGCGTGGCGGGCGATGAGATCCTTCAGGTGCGCCGCCTCCAGGGGATCTTCGATGGGGCCCATGCCCACCAGATCCCGATTGGACCTGAAGGCGAAATCACCGCTCTCATCGAGCACCCAGGCCACGCCTCCCGACATGCCGGCCGCAAAGTTGCGTCCCGCCCTGCCCAGGATGACCACCTCGCCCCCGGTCATGTATTCGCAACCGTGATCACCGATGCCTTCGACCACTGCGGTCGCGCCGGAGTTGCGCACGCAGAACCGTTCGCCCGCCAGTCCGCGGATGAAGACTTCACCAGAGGTGGCTCCGTAACAGGCCACGTTGCCGATGATGACGTTCTCCTCGGGCACGAAGGTGGCCGTGCTCGGCGGGAAGACCGCGATGCGGCCACCGGAGAGGCCCTTGCCCAGGTAGTCGTTGGCATCGCCCTCCAGGGACAGGCTGAGCCCCTTGGGGATGAAGGCACCGAAACTCTGGCCCGCGGAACCCTGGAAGCGCAGGCGGATGGTGTCAGGCGGCAGGCCCTCGGCGCCCCAGCGGCGGGTGATCTCGCTGCCCAGCATGGTTCCCACGGTCCGGTTGACGTTGGAGATCGGCAGGGTGGCGGAAACCGGCGTCCGGGACTCGATGGCTGGCCGGCAGAGGGGGATGAGAGTGGTGGCGTCCAGGGCCTTCTCGAGGCCGTGCTCCTGGCTCACGCGGAAGGTGCGCTTGACGTCCTTGGAGACGGTGGGTTTCCAGAGCAGGCGCGAGAAGTCGAGGGTCCGGGCCTTCCAGTGGTCGATGCCGCGGCGCATCTCCAGGTGCTCGCTGCGGCCTACCATCTTGTAGAACTGGCGATAGCCAAGCTGGGCCATCAGCTCCCGGACCTCCATGGCGATGAAGCGCATGAAGTTCACCACATGCTGCGGATCACCGGTGAAGCGCTTCCGCAGCTCCGGGTCCTGGGTGGCGACGCCCACGGGACAAGTGTTCTTGTGACAGGCCCGCATCAGCACGCAACCCAGGGCCAGGAGCGGGGCGGTGGCGAAACCGAATTCCTCGGCCCCGAGCAGGGCGGCCACGACCACGTCGCGGCCGGACTTCAGCTGGCCATCGGTCTCCAGCACCACGCGACTGCGCAGGTTGTTCATCACCAGGACCTGCTGAGCTTCGGCCAGGCCGAGTTCCCAGGGGGCACCGGTGTGGCGGATGCTGGTGAGGGGCGCGGCACCGGTGCCGCCATCGAAGCCGCTGATGAGAATGACATCCGCATGGGCCTTGGCGACTCCGGCAGCGATGGTGCCTACGCCGCTCTCCGAGACCAGCTTCACGCTGATCCGGGCCCCGGAATTGGCGTTCTTGAGGTCATGGATGAGCTGGGCCAGATCTTCGATGGAGTAGATGTCGTGGTGGGGTGGCGGAGAGATGAGGCCGACGCCCGGGGTCGCGTGGCGCACCTTGGCGATCCAGGGATAGACCTTGGGGCCGGGCAGCTGGCCACCTTCACCGGGCTTCGCCCCCTGGGCCATCTTGATCTGGATCTCCTTGGCCTCGACCAGGAACTGGCTAGTAACGCCAAAGCGTCCAGAGGCCACCTGCTTGATGGCGCTGTTCTTGGAATCGCCGTTAGCCATGGGTGTGTAGCGGGTTGGGTCCTCGCCGCCCTCGCCGGTATTGCTCTTGGCGCCGATGCGGTTCATGGCGATCGCCAGGGCCTCATGGGCCTCCTGGCTGATAGAGCCGTAGGACATGGCGCCGGTCTTGAAGCGTGCCAAGATCGCCTCGATGGGCTCGACCTCATCGATGGGGACGGGCCGGGCCTGGGACCGGAAGTCCAGCAGCCCGCGGAGCGTAATGGGCTGCTTGCCTGGATGGTCGATGAGCTCTGTATACCGCTTGAAGAGCTTGTAGTCCCCCGTGCGGCAGGCGGACTGGAGTAGGTGGATCGCCTCGGGCGAATTGAGGTGAGCCTCGCCGTCCCGGCGGTATTTGTAGCGGCCGCCGGAGCTGAGGCTCGGGGCGTCCGCGGGGCGTTCGGGATAGGCCTGGTCGTGGCGCATGGCCACTTCCCGGGCGATCACGTCGATGCCGACGCCACCCATCCGGGTGGGTGTACCGGAGAAATATTCGTCGACGAAATCCTGACTGAGTCCCAGGGCCTCGAAGATCTGGGCGCCGTGATAGCTCTGCACCGCGGAAATGCCCATCTTGGACATCACCTTCACGATGCCCTTGTTGACCGCCTTGACGTAGAGCATCTCAGCCTTGGCGGCATCACCGGTGATCATGCCCTGCCGCAGCTGGTCGTGGATGGTCTCGAAGGCCAGGTAGGGGTTGACGGCGCTGGCGCCGTAGCCGATGAGGGTGCAGAAGTGGTGGACCTCCCGGGGCTCGCCGGTCTCGAGCACGAGACACACCTTCTCGCGTTCGCCGGACCTGAGCAGGTGGTGCTGGACGGCGGCCAGGCCAAGCAGGGCAGGGATGGGCGCATCGGTGGCGTCATGGCCCCGATCCGACAGGATCAGGATGTTGTGGCCTTCAGCGATGGCCTCGCTGGACTGCCGGCGGAGGTCCTCGATGGCCTTGCGGAGACCCTTCCCTCCGGCGTCCGCCTTGAAGAGCATGGGCAAGGTGATGGAATGGAAGCCCCTGGAGCCAGGGCGGCCATCCAGAGAGCGGATCTTCTCCAGTTCCCGGTTCAGTAGCACGGGCGTGGGCAACTCGAAATGAAGCGCTGATTCCGCCACCGGTTCCAGCAGATTGCCCTCGGGTCCGATGGCGGTGTCCACGGCGAGGACGATGCTCTCGCGGTCGGCATCCACGGGGGGATTGGTCACCTGCGCAAACAGCTGCCTGAAGTAGTCGTAGAGGAGCTGAGGTTTCTCGGAGAGCACGGCCAGGGGGATATCCGTGCCCATGCTGCCGATGGGCTCCGCGCCGTCGGTGGCCATGGGGTTCACGATCATGTTCACGTCTTCGAGGGTGTAGCCGAAGGTCTCCTGCCGACGCAGCACCGTCTCGTGGTCCGGCGCGTTGACATGCGGGGGCTCGGGCAGGTCGTTGATGCGGACCAGGTTGTCCTTCACCCACTGGGCATAGGGTTCGGCCTTGGCCAGCTGGTCCTTGATCTCGTCATCCGGGACGATCCGCCCTTCCTTGGTGTCCACCAGGAACATCCGGCCCGGCTGGAGGCGGCCCTTCTGGAGGATCTTCTCGGCCGGGATGTCGAGGACGCCGACTTCGCTGGCCATGACCACGAGCCCATCCTTGGTGTGGATCCAGCGGGCGGGGCGCAGGCCGTTGCGATCAAGGATGGCGCCGATCCGGGTGCCGTCCGTGAAAGCGATGGAGGCAGGGCCGTCCCAGGGCTCCGTCAGGCAGGAGTGGTACTCGTAGAAGGCTTTCCGCAGCGGGCTCATGGATTCGTGCCGGCTCCAGGGCTCCGGCACCATCATCATCAGGGCGTGCGGCAGTGACCGGCCCGCCATATAGAGCAGTTCGAGCACGTTGTCGAACATCGAGGAGTCCGAGCCGTCCAGGTCGATGACCGGCAGCACCTTCTGGAGGTCGTCTCCGAAGATGCGGGAGGCGAAGAGTGGCTGCCTGCCCTGCATCCAGTTCACATTTCCGCGCAGGGTGTTGATCTCGCCGTTATGGGAGATGTAGCGATAGGGGTGGGACCTGGACCAGCTTGGGAAGGTGTTCGTGGAAAACCGCGAATGCACCATCGCGAGGCCGGACACGAAGGTGTCCTCTTGCAGATCGGGGTAGAAGGCGCCGAGCTGCTCGGCATTCAGCATCCCTTTGTAGACGATCGTGCGGCTGGAAAGGCTGGCGATGTAAAAATGCCCCCGGCCCGGCAGCACCGAGCGGGATACCCGCTTCTCCGCCAGGCGGCGGATCACGTAGAGCTTGCGCTCGAAGTCGTCTCCAGCCGGGGTCTGGGCTCCGCGGGCAATGAATACCTGGCGGATGACCGGCTGGCTGGTCCGGGCCGTGACGCCTAGGCTGGCGTTGTCCGTCGGCACATCCCGCCAGCCGAGCACCCTCTGGCCCTCGCCCTCCGCGGCCTCTTCAAGTAACCGCTCGCAGGCGTGGCGGTTGCGGTCATCGGGCGGCAGGAACAGCATCCCGACGCCGTATTCTCCCGGTGCGGGGAGTTCCACCCCCGTGGGACGGCAACGGGCCGCGAGGAAGGCATGGGGAATCTGGGTGAGGATTCCTGCACCGTCCCCCGTGGATTTTTCGCTGCCCGAGGCACCCCGGTGCTCCAGGTTGCAGAGGACCTGCAGCGTCTTTCGAACGATCTCGTGAGAGGGGCGGCCCTGAGTATCAACCACGAATCCAAAGCCACAGGAATCATGTTCCTGGGATGGATCGTATAGACCTTGGGTCTGGATGGGGCGATGCCTCTCCATCAGTGGCTCCGGAGTTCAAATCGAAGGTTCGATGGGCGGGGCGGCCAAGGGATTCCGTCCGGCGGATGCTTTAACCGGGACGCCCAGATGCATGCGCGGACGACGTTCCATGGCCAAGTTTACCACGGCCAGGGGTTCCGGTGAACTGTTATTCCATTTGCCTGTGCAAGATCGGAACTCTGGGCCCACGGGCCTTACAATCCGTCTTCCAATTCGAATTCCGCGTCCGGAATGCTCAGGATTTCCGGTCCGTTCCGCGTAATGACGATGTCATGTTCGAACTGGGCGGAGAGGCCGCCGTCCTTGGTCCGCACCGTCCAGCCATCGGCTTCCACCAGGCATTTGTGGCTGCCGGTGTTCAGGATGGGCTCGATGGTGATGGTCATGCCCGGCTCCATGCGGAAACCCGTGCCGGGTTTCTGCTCGGCGAACACCACCTGGGGATCCTCGTGCAACTCTCGCCCTAGCCCGTGGCCGATGTACTCGCGCACCACCGAATAGCCGCGCTCTTCAGCGAAGGACTGGACGGCCGTGGACATGTCGCCCAGGCGCAATCCGGGTCGGCAGTGCTCGATGCCCACGAACATGGCCAGCTGGGCGGTCTGGATGAGCATGCGGGCCTCGTCGCTGATCTTCCCCACGCCCACGGTGAGACAGGTGTCGCCGTGAAAACCATCCAGCTTCGCCCCGCAGTCGATGGCGATGATGTCGCCTTCCTGAAGCACGTATTTGGAGGGGATGCCGTGCACCACCCGGTCGTTGACGGAGGTGCACAGGGTGCCAGGGAAGCCGTGGTAGCCCTTGAAGCTGGGGCTGGCGCCCTGCTGGCGGATGTAGGTCTCGGCGATCCTGTCCAGCTCCAGCAGGCTCACGCCGGGCCTCGCGGCGCGGGCGGCCAGGCGCAGGGCATTGGCGGCCACGCGGCCCGCTTCGCGCAGCTTGTCGATCTCCTTGCGGCTCTTGTAGTGGATCTGTTCGCGGATCAGGACCATGCCCCCTCGACCCTTATCCTAACGGGTAGAATGTCGGCATGGCGCCACCTTCTAAGATCCTGGTGATGACAACAGTCCTGGCGGGGGCTCTAGCCGGGTGCGGTCGCGCGCCTTCCCGTCCAGTCCATGTGCCGGCCAATGCCGTGTGGAGCGGGGACGGGCGCCAGGGGGTCTTCCTCAAGGTAGGTGCGCATCAGGGCACCCTCTGGCAACTGGACGTGTGGGACCGGGAGGGCCGCCTCCTGGCTTCGGGATCCTTCCGTTTGCGCGGGTTCGGGAAGGCCCAGATCGTCCCGGAAGAGGTTCTGGCCTGGGAGAATGGGGCCCTGCACCTGAAGGATGGCACCTGGCTGGTGCCTGAGCCCTCGGCGGCGCACTGATGCCCTACACTAGAGAGGAGAAGGACTGGCTCGAGCGCGAATGGGCCTTCCGGGCCTGGGGCCGCGCCGGGCTGCTGTCCACGGACGACTACCGGCAGGTGCTGGCCTGGGAGGCCGGAGGCGTACCCATGGATCTCGTGGTGTCGGCTCTCAACGTCTTCTTCGACCGGCGGGAGAAGCGCTCGAAGCCGCGCACCTTCGTGGCCCTCAAGCACCTGGACCGCGACGTGGCCAAGGCCGTGAAACTGAGGGAGGCCCTTGTGCGTGCGGGCCCTGAGCTGGATGCCGGGAAGGAGTGGAACCAGGTGAAGGTCCCCCTGCGCGATGATCCCGCCGCGAAGGCGGCCTTTGAGACCTGGCAGCGCCTGCGGGCATCAGCGCCCTCGCCCGAAGCGGCGGGCTACCTCGCCCACCACGACCAGGAGCGGGAGGCCCGCGCCGCCTTGCTCGGCATGGCCGAAGCCGCGCTGGGGCCGGTGGGCGATACCCTGCGTGCAGGCCTGCACCAGCGCCTCGAAGCCGCGGACATGAAGGAGGGCAGCCTCGTGTGGAAGCGGGCCTGGAACCACCACTGGGCCCGTCTCGTGGCCCAGGCTTGGGCCCTGCCGCTGGAGGGCGCGTGACTATTGAATTGCGTTGGCAGCAGGAGCTGGAAGTTCCGACAGCAGGTTTCTTCGCAACCTTCGCGGATCGTGTCGCGGTGCCTGACGGCGTGCGAGACGCGGTGCGGGAGGCGGTGAAGCTCCTCGTTCCGCGCATCGACTGGGAGGGCTACCAGCCCCATGTGCCCCACGGCATCCTGGGTCTGCGCGCTGTGCTGCGCCTGCGGCCGCTCCTGGATGAATCCAGTTTTCGGAGGGGCCTCGCCACCCAGCTGCACATGGCCGCCCATGAGGGACGACGGCCTCCCCAGACCCTTGCCCAGGTGCTGGCCGCCAAGGGCAGTGGCAGCTGGCGCAACCTGGAGGATTACATCCGTTCCCGCCGGCCGGGGCTGGCCTATGCGGAGGCCCAGGGTTTCGAACTGCCCGAAGCAGCTGACTTCCTGCGCCTCAGGCAGCTCACGGACACAGACATGGCCAACGTCGGCCACAAGGCAGTGCTGACCTGCGATCTGGCCGATCTTCACGAAAGGCTGGAGCGCCCCAAGGCGACAGGCCGGCGTCTGTTCGGTCTCGCGGCTTGGCTGGCGGCCACGCCAGAGGACACTTTCTGGGCTCGCCGGGCAGCCAAACGCTTGGTGGACGGTGAGGTTTCCGTGCCCTGGCTTCCGGCGACCCTGGATGGGAAAGGATTGGCCCCCCAGGTGCGGGACCTCTGCGATCTCGGCCTGGTGGCCCTTCTGGACCGGTTCACGGCCCGGGTGGCGGCGGGGCAGGGGGCGGGCGACTTGCTGGCGGCCCTGGTCCTCGCCGCCTCGGAAAAGCAGCTGGATGCCCGGCGGGATCTGGAAGGGAAGACCGCCTGGGCCTTCGTCTACCTGGCCAGCCTGGCCCGCACCCATCCGGCGGACCCCCGGATCTGGTGCCAGGCCGCGGCTCTGGTGAACCTCTTTCCCACGGACGAGCCGGACGGGCGGATCCGAGCGGCAAAAAGGGGCACTGCCGATGTAGGCTCCCTCCTGGAAGCAGTCCTGGATGCGGAGCCGGCCCCGGCGATGGGTTGCGCGGCTGCCCTCATCGAGCAAGGGCAGGGCGACGAAGTGCTGAAGGTCCTTGCCGAGGCCTCCACCCAAAATGACCCGGCCTTCAACCATGCCCAGCAACTGCTCGCCGTGGCAGCGGCGGCGGATCTGCTGCCCCACCTGCCGCCTCCGGCGCAGGGGGCCATGCTGGTATCCCTCGCCAAGAGCCTCGCCAACAGCCAAGGCAGCGGAGACCTGGGGCGACTGGCAGACCGAAACCTTCAGGGGGTCAGTTCGCGCTAGGCGCCCGGTAGTTCGGCAGCACTTTCCCCTTGGCGCATTCGAAGATGAGGCTGGTCTGGATGTGGGCCACTTCGGAGCGGGTGGTGAAGGCGTCCAGGGCCAGGTCGCGCAGGTGGTGGGCGTCCCGCACGGCCACGTGGACCTGGAAGTCATGGGTGCCGGCCACATGGAAGACCGCCAGCACCTCGGGCAGGCCCAACATGTGCTTCCAGAAGGCCTTCACCTGGGCGCGGCTGTGCTGGCGGAGCTGCACGGCGATGAGGGCCTGGAGCCCGATCCCCAGGGCGTCGGGATTCACTTCGGCGTGGGCGCCCTTCAGCACCCCCTCGGTCCGCAGGCGCTGGACACGGGCCAGACAGGAGGAGGGCGCCAAGCCCACGGCGGCGGCCAATTCCTTATTGGAAAGCCGAGCATCCTTCTGAAGAAGCTCGATGATGACGAAGTCAATTCGATCAAGATCCATGATTCATATCATTTCACGAAATAAATTCGGCAGATTGCCGAATTGATCGAACCTACATTGAGGTCAGAGGAGTTCTGCCATGGCCCATCCTTCCGCAACAATGTCGCTGGAAACCCAGGCCGTGCACGCAGGTCGCGAAGTGCTGCATGAACAGGGGATCCATGCCATGCCCATCGACCTCAGCAGCACCTACCCCCTGCATGACCTGGCGACGGGGGGCCAGAGCCTCGAGTCCCTGGCGATGGGCGGCCTGCCCATCGGAAGTCCGGTCTATGCGCGCCTGTTCAATCCCACGGTGGCCCGGTACGAGCAGGCCTTGGCCCAGCTGGAAGGGGCCGAGGAAGCCGTGGCCTTCAGTTCCGGCATGGCAGCGGTGACTGCCAGCCTCATGGCCGCCAAGCAACGGGGCAACCATGTGGTGGCGGTACGGCCCCTCTATGGCGGCACGGATCACCTGCTGGACTCGGGGATGCTGGGTCTTGAGGTGACCTGGGCCGAAGCCGATGGCATCGCCGCGGCGATCCGTCCGGATACCGCCATGATCCTGATCGAAACCCCGGCCAACCCGACCCTGGCCATGCTGGATCTGGAGGCGGTGGTGCGCCAGGCCCATCGGGTTCCAGTGCTGGTGGACAACACCTTCGCCACACCCATTCTGCAGAACCCCCTCCGCCACGGCGTGACCCTGGTTCTCCACAGCGCGACGAAGTTCCTGGGCGGCCATGGTGATGTGCTGGCTGGTCTGGTGGCCACTAACCAGGACTGGGCCACTGAGCTGCGCAAAGTCCGCGTCATCACCGGTAACGTGCTGCACCCCTTCGCGGCCTACCTGCTGCACCGGGGCCTGCCCACGCTGCCGCTGCGGGTGCGGGCCCAGCAGGAAGGCGCCAGGGTTCTGGCCGAACGCCTGAGCAGACACCCCGCGGTATCAGCCGTCCACTTCCCCGGCCTTGCTGGACAGGATCCCAAGGGGTTGATGGGTCGTCAGATGAAAGGCCCAGGTTCCCTGATCGCGTTCGACCTGGTGGGCGGTTTCGAGGCCGCCGCGACGGTGATGGCAGAGGTGAAGCTCATGACGCCGGCCGTCTCCCTGGGCAGCGTTGATACCCTCATCCAGCACCCCGCGGCCCTGACTCACCGGGTCGTAGACGCTGCGGCCCGTGAGCACAGCGGCGTCTCCCAATCACTCATGCGGCTGTCGGTCGGCCTCGAAAGCCCCGACGACCTGTGGGCGGATCTGGAACAGGCCCTGGTCAAGGCCATGGCCCGCGCGGCCGCCCACGCCTGAAGTGGATTAATAAAGGTCCTTCCGGCCTCCTCGGGGAAAGCGCAGAAGAATGACCTGCTGGCAGGCACCGGGATCTGTTCATTCCCCAGTTCGATCTGAGCGTCCTGGATGGTGAGTGGGCCTGCGGTGCGGCTAGGCTGGTTCATCCGCCATGTCCTTCGCCCCGCTCCCGCTCTCCTCCAAGGCCACCATCCTCCGGGGGATGGGAACGGCGCGGGCCGCCGCCCTGCAGGAGGCGGGCATCGACACCCTCCGGGACCTGCTCTGGAACCTGCCTTACCGCTACGTGGATCGGGGCAGCCTGAGGCCCCTCGGCAGCCTGGAGATGCAGGGCCTTGAGACCCAGGACTCCGGCATTGTCACGGTGTTGGGAACCATCCAGGACCTGCGTCAGAGCACCACGCGGGTCCAGCGCATGGCGCTCACGGAAGTGCTGCTTGCCGATGGTACCGGCACCCTGCGTCTCCTCTGGTTCAACCAGCCCTACCTGGGCCGGACCCTGAAGCCGGGTGATCGCCTCCTAGTCTTCGGGCCGCTGTTCCCGGGACGGCATGGTCTGGAGATGCGGGGGCCCCAGTTCGAATTGATGGTACGCGAAGGGGACATCGGCTGGGTTCGCCGCTACCTGCCCCTATACCGAAGGCTGGGCCAGATCACCGGGCGTGTGCGGCAGAAGCTTGTAACCGAGGCGTTGTCGCGGGCCCACCCCCCCGAAGACTGGTTGCCCCTGGAGCTTACGAAGGACCTTCCGGACACGCTGACGGCCCTGCGCCTGCTGCACGAACCCCCGGATGAAAGCGAGGCCCAGGAACTTGAAGCGGGTACCACACCCGCCCATCTGCGCCTGGCCTCGGAGGAACTTTTCGCCTTCTCCCTCGGCGTGGCGCTGCGGCGGGCCGGTCGGCTGAAGCGGCAAGGCCTCGTGGTGCCGACCTCTGCGGCCCTGCGCGAACGCCTGAAATCCTTTCTTCCTTTCCCCCTGACCGGCGCGCAGCGCCGGTCATTCAAGGAAATCGTCGGGGACCTCACTTCGGGCCGGGTGATGAACCGTCTGCTCCAGGGCGACGTGGGCAGCGGCAAGACCCTGGTGGCCCTCCTTGCCCTGGCGATGGTCGCGGAGACGGGCGGACAGGGCGCTCTGCTGGTGCCCACGGAAGTGCTGGCCCGGCAGCACGCCGACAGCTTTACGCGCCATCTGGGCGACCAGGCCGGGACCATGCAGCTGCTGCTGGGCGGCATGAAGGCCGCCGAGAAGCGGGCGGCTCTGGCCCGCATCGCCAGCGGCGAGGCCCGCTACGTGGTGGGTACTCACGCCCTGTTCCAGGAGGCCGTGGCCTTCCAGCGGCTCCAGTTGGTGGTGGTGGACGAGCAGCACCGTTTCGGCGTGAAGCAGCGCGAGGCACTCAAAGAGAAGGGCGGCGATCCCCACTGGCTGGTGATGAGCGCGACGCCCATCCCCCGTTCGCTTGCGCTGGCTATCTTCGGGGACCTGGACCAGAGCGTGCTGGATGAGCTCCCGCCGGGTCGTCAGCCGATCACATCGAAGCTCTTCAAACCGGAATCCGCCGAGCAGGCCTGGGAGCAGGTTCGTCGCGCGCTGGCTGAAGGCCGCCAGGCCTTCGTGATCAGCCCGAGCATCGACCCCTCTGACGACGAGGGCAAGGTGCAGCTCCGGGACATCCAGGCCATGGAAGCGCTGCTGCATGGCATCTTTCCAGACGAGGCCATCGAAGTGGTCCACGGCCGCCTGAAGGCTGAGGATATGGCGACTCGCATGGCGCGCTTCGTATCGGGCCAGGCCAGAATCCTGCTGGCCACCACGGTGATCGAGGTGGGTGTGGACGTGCCGAACGCCACCGTGATGGTGGTGGACCACGCCGAGCGCTTCGGCCTCAGCCAGTTGCATCAGCTGCGGGGCCGCGTGGGCCGGGGGGCCCACCGCAGCTGCTTCCTCATGATCAGCGGCTCCGAGGTGGAACGGCTGCAGACACTGCTGGAGACCCAGGACGGCTTCCGCATCGCCCAGCGGGACCTGGAGCTGCGGGGGCCCGGCGAGTTCTTCGGCGTGAAACAGGCCGGGCTGCCCCGTTTCCAGGTGGCCGACCTGATGCGCGACCGCGTCCTGCTGTCGCGCTGCCGTGAAGCTGCGGACCGTGCCCTGGTCCTTGGTCTCAGCGAAGGGCAGGTGGAATGGCTGAGGCGGGAGCAGGCGCGGTTGAAACTGGCTGAGATCAGCTGATAAGTATTGGTGGTGGTGGATCCGCCGCCCGGGTTCCCGTGGCGGTAGCCGGGGGAGGTCCGGAGGTCGGGATCTTCAAGGTGAAGGTCGTGCCTTCTCCAGGGATCGAGTGCAGCGTGAGTTCGCCACCCAGCAGACCCGTGAACTTCTTGACGAGGGTAAGCCCCAGACCGGTTCCGCCGAATTTCCGCGTGGTGCTCTCATCGGCCTGCTCGAATTCCTCGAAGACCTTCTCCTGCTGTTCCTGCGTCATCCCGATGCCGCTGTCCTGGACCATCACCAGCAGGCATTCACCTTCGGACCAGGTCTTGACATGCACCAGTCCGTTGCGCGTGAACTTGGCAGAGTTGCTGAGGAGGTTCACGAGAATCTGACGGAAGCGGGTGGGATCCGAGAAGAAGTGGTCGGGAACGTCCAGGACTTCCACCTCGAACCGGTTCTTGTTCTTCTCCACCAGGGGACGGACCGTGGCGTCCAGGTCTTTGAAGAAGGCGCGCAACCCGATTTCACGGAGTTCCAGGCGCAGCCGGCCCGACTCAATCTTGGATACGTCCAGGATGTCATCGATGAGCCCGAGCAGGTGCCTGCCGGCGCTCTGGATCTTGCCCGCGTCGCTCCTCAGGCCATCCAGGGCCGGGTCCTTCATGTCCTCCTGCAGAATCTCCGAGTAAAGCAGGATCGCGTTGAGGGGCGTGCGCAGTTCGTGGCTCATGTTGGCCAGGAAGGCGCTCTTGGCCTTGGAGGCCGCCACCAGCGCAGAAGTCTGCCTGGCCACCTCATCGATGAGCTCGCGGTTGCGCCGTTCGAGCTGGGCCTGCCTGATCTTCACGAGCAGCATGATCAAGCCTGCCAGGCCCAAAAGTCCCAGGATCCGGACCCACACCCTCTCCCACCAAGCTGGACGGACGCGGAAGTGGAAACTGGTCACCGGCCCCAAGAGCCCATGCTGGGTGACCCCGCGGAGTTCCAGCACATGCGGCCCCGCCTGCAGGCCGGCATACCGGAGATAGGGCGTGTCCAGCCGGATCCAGTCGGAATCCACGCCAGAGAGCCTCGCAAGGTAGGAGAAGGCGTCCTGAACCTGGTAGTTGGGGACCATGAACTGCACCTCGAGTTCGTTGTGGTCGCGAGGCAACTCCGGTGTCGGGCCGACGAGTTCAACTTCACGGGAGGCCACCCGGGCCGACAGGATCAGAGGGGGCCGCAATTCCTTTGCAATCGGAAGGGAAAGGGGGGCGTAGCTCATCAGGCCGGAGGGCGTTCCGATCCAGATGCGGTCGGATTCCACCATGATGGCGCCCTGGTTGCACTCGGGGCTGACGATGCGGTCTTCGGAACCCAGCAACCGCAAGCTGTTCGCTTCCCTGTCCACGTAGCCTAGCCCATGCACGGTGCCGACCCAGATCCGCCCCTTGGCATCCATGCCGACACTGTAGAGGACGAGATTCCGCCCGGGGGTAGCGAAGTTGATAACCGCCGTTCGTTCCAGGGTGTCCCCCTGCAGCTTATGGAACGTGAGGGTGGGGCTGGTCCTGTAGCCGATGGCCACTTCGCCATCTGGGCCTGTTGCGGCCACGTAGGGGAGCTCTGGAAGAATGCCCGGGACGACATGCCACTTTCCATTGCGCCAGATTGAACCGGCCTGGCCGTACAGCATCAGGATCTCACCCCCCGGCAGGGCCAGGAGCAACTGGACGTCCCTTGGATGCCGCCCTTCCATGGGTAGGGCCTCCCAGACCCAGCCCTGGCCCTCGGGTTTGCCGCGGACCACATGGCCCTGTTCGTCTGCGACCCAGGGGTGGCCTCCCGCATCCACGGTCATGCCGGCCGTATTCCGGCCGACCGCAAGGGACTCGATGCGAATCGTCTGGTCCGTCAGGGTCCGTATGTTAACTGCGTGTACGGTGCCGCCAGGGCTGCCTGAAGCCCAGAGAATGTCCTGCTTGCCGATGGCGAGGTTCAGGAATCGACCTGTGAGGACCCGCTTGAACCGATGTCCTTGGGCGACCCACAGGCCAGTGTCGGTGGCTACCCAAAGACGTCCTAAGGGATCCCTGACCATCTGCCAGGTGGTCTCCTGGGGAATGCCTTCATTCCGCCCATAGACATGCCAGCACGTCTGTCCCAGGACCCGCATGACGCCCTTGTCCGTGCGGATCCAAATACCACCCTCCTGATCTACCATGCCGCCCCGGGCATCATCCTCGGCATGACCGAACTGCGCGCGGCGGTTGCCTCGTACCCGCCACAGCCCTGCTGCAGAATCCACCCATACCCAGCCTTCCGCATCGCGGCTCAGCTTCGAGATATGGCTGTAGCCCCCGACCATCCGCGCACTGATCCAGGTGCGGGCGCCTTCAGCAGGCAGCCGCCAAAGGGAGCTGCTGGTGCGAAGCCAGAGATTCTGGTTGCCGTCCACGGCGATGCCCAGGAAAATTTCACCAGCCGCGATTCTTGGCGGGTTCAGGGGAATCCAGGCGTTCTGCCGCCAATGCCAGATGGTGCGGTTGGTCGTGACCCAGGCGCCGGGCAGGGACGGATCGGCGAACAGCTGTTGGGGCTGTTCCCGATCCGGCCAGGGGAGCGGGGCGACGAAGTGATCAGGTGTCTGCGCCATCCTGAGGCCTTGAGAGGTGAGGACCCAGATCTGGCCCTCGGCATCTTGGGCAACCTCTTTGACCGAACCCTTCGGAATGCCATCGTCCTCTCCGAAGATCCTTGACTGGCCCTGGCTGATCCGGGCCAGCCCACCGTCGGCGCCGACCCAGATGGCCCCGTCCGAGCCCACAGCGAGGCACTGCACGAACCCGGGGGGCAGAGCCCCGGAATAGGTGGAGAAGCGGCGCCCGTCAAAGTAGCTGAGCCCACCCTCGGTGCCGACCCAGAGCCGCCCGGCTTTGTCCTGCACCATGGCGGATACCACCTCGCTGGCCAGACCCTGGTCGGTCCCATAGCGGCGGACCGGGAAGTCGCCCAGCACCTGGGCCTTCAACGGCAGGACCAGGGCAAAGCACAGACAGACTAGGACTCGGAACTTCACAGAGGGCATCTTTCCCTCATCGGGAGACCGGCGCCATCTCTTCAATTTCACAATCATCACCGCGTTCTTAGGCTACTGGAACAAGACGGTGGGGCTCGAATAAACGGCTTCAGGCCCCGTGGGGCGGGGCCTGAAATAAGGAAAAGATCTTTTTCTCACCCAGGGCGTCCCAGGCGCCCCAAGGCTGATCATACCTTCGGCAGATGCGCCAATGACTCGTGGATGGCTTCGGCTGGGTAGTCGTAGTCCTCGAGTTTGCCGGAGAAGTAACGGTCGTAGGAGGCCATGTCGAAGTGGCCGTGGCCGGTGAGGTTGAAGAGGATGGTCTTTGGCTCTCCTGTCCTCTTGCACTCTAACGCTTCATCGATGGCCGCCCGGATGGCGTGGCAGGACTCCGGTGCGGGGATGATGCCTTCCGCCTTCGCGAAGAGCACGCCAGCCTCGAAGGTCGCGACCTGGGGCACGGCGACGGCTTCCATCAGGCCCTCGTGAACGAGCTGGGAGATCAGCGGGCTGTCGCCGTGGTAGCGCAGGCCGCCAGCGTGGATGCCCGGGGGCATGAAGTCGTGGCCCAGGGTGTACATCTTCATGATCGGGGTATAGCCGGAGGCGTCGCCGTAGTCGTAGGCATAGGCGCCCTTGGTGAGGGTGGGGCAGCTGGTGGGTTCCACGGCGACCAGGCGCAGGTTCGGCGTCTTTCCCGCGGCTTTGTCCGCCAGGAAGGGCAGGGCGATGCCACCGAAGGAGGAGCCGCCGCCGCAGGGGCCGAAGATCACGTCCGGCCAGTCCCCGGCCTTCTCGAATTGCTTCTTGGCTTCGAGTCCGATGATGGTCTGGTGCAGGAGCACGTGGTTCAGGACGGAGCCCAGGCAATAGTTGGTGTCCGGGCGCCCTGCGGCCTCCTCCACGGCTTCGGAGATCGCGAGTCCGAGGGAGCCGTCGCTGTCGGGGTGCTTGGCCAGGACATCCCGCCCAGCCTTTGTCAGGATGCTGGGGCTGGAGAACACCTCGGCTCCCCAGGCCTGCATCATGGAACGGCGGGAGGGCTTCTGGTCGTAGCTGACCTTCACCATGAACACCCGCACCTCGATGCCGAACATCTGGCCCGCAAAGGCCATGGAGGAGCCCCACTGGCCCGCGCCGGTCTCGGTGGTGAGCCTTCGGATGCCCACCTGGTGGTTGTAGAAGGCCTGGGGCACAGCGGTATTGGGCTTGTGGGAGCCGGCCGGGGACACGCCCTCGTTCTTGTAGTAGAGCTTTGCCGAGGTGCCCAGGGCCTGTTCCAGGCGCAGAGCCCGGATCAAGGGGGAAGGGCGCCACAGGCGGTAGATCTCGCGCACGGCTTCGGGGATGGGGATCCACCGCTCGGCCGACATCTCCTGCTCCAGCAGGGGGCCCGGGAAGATGGCGAGCATCTGCTCGGGGCTGACCACGTTGCCGTCGGGTCCCAGGGGGGGCGAGGGCGGATTGGGCATGTCCGCCACCACGTTGTACCAGTGGGTAGGGATCTCCTGCTGCTCAAGAACGAAGCGGGTGGTCTGCATGTCTGGCTCCGGGCACTACGGGTCGGGGGAAGAGGGAAGTATATCCAGGCGCAGGCAGTTGCCAGATGGCTAATCTGCAGCCCCTTAGCCGCCGCTGAGTCTTTCGGCAATCCGCTCTCGCAGCGTGGCGGGTACCAGGTCCGAGAGATTCCCCCCCATGCTGCCGATCTCACGGACGAGGCGGCTGCTCACGGCGCTGTACTTCTCTTTGGGCATGAGGAAGACGGTCTCCAGTTCCGGTGCCAGTTTCCGGTTCATGAGGGCCATCTGGAACTCGTATTCGAAATCGCTGAAGGCCCGCACCCCGCGGACGATGAACTGCGCGCCCTGGGATTTGGCGAAGTCCACCAGGAGACCGTGGAAGCTCGTGACGGTGACCTTGGGGCGCTCTCCCACCAGTTCCCGCAGCATGGCCACCCGCTCCTCGACCGTGAAGGCGGATGTCTTGGATGGATTGTGCAGGACCGCCACGACAAGCTGGTCGACCAACCGCTCTGCCCGCTGGATGATGTCCCAGTGGCCGAGGGTCACGGGGTCAAAAGAGCCTGGATAGATGGCCGTGCGCACGGATACTCCGGAGATTGGCCCTAGCCTAGCGCATTGGGCGGAGGCTAGGTGTCACAGTGTTCCGCAAGAGTGGTTGAGATTACAGTAATCACATGAAATGGCAGCGGGAGCAAAGTTCCACCTTGGCGAAGCCGGAGCACGGCTTGCGAGCATTGCCTGGAGGTGCCGCGTGACACAGAGATTGAGCGTCGGACTGCTCTTTGGCGGGGAGTCCCCGGAACACGAAGTTTCCATCGTCACTGCGCGGGCCATCGCGGGACACCTGGATCCCGCGCGGTTCGACGTGCGGCCCATGGGTATTGCCCGGAATGGCGTGTGGATTGTGACCGGTGATCCCTTCGCGCGGCTGGCCTCAGGAGAACGGCCCGAGCGAAGTACGGTTCCCTTCCTTCCCCTGGAAAAGGGCGCTGAAGCGACCCCCCTCCCGGACCTGTTCTTCAACGCCCTGCATGGTGCCGGCGGCGAGGATGGTCAGATCAGCGGCTATCTGGAACTGCTGCATCGCCCCTACACCGGTGGTGGGCTGCTGGCCATGGCGGCGGGCATGGACAAGTGGATCACCAAGCGACTCTGGGAATCGGAAGGTCTTCCCGTCGTTCCCTATGTCGGGCTCACCGAGGAGCACTGGCAGCGCGACCGTCTGACCTGCCTGGCGGAATGCGGGAAACTGGGCCTGCCCCTGTTCGTGAAGCCTGCCAACCTCGGCAGCAGCATCGGCGTGGAAAAGGTCAAGCGCACCGAGGATCTGGCGACGGCCCTGGACCGGGCCTTCACTTTCGATCGGCGGGTGCTGGTGGAGCAGGGACTGGACGTCCGCGAGATCGAAGTGGCGGTGCTGGGGGGCGACGAGCCGCAGGTCTCCGTGCCCGGCGAAGTGATCGTCGCGGATGAGTTCTACACCTTCGAAGACAAGTACATCCACGGGCAGAGCCGCACCGAAATTCCAGCCCGGATTCCCGAGGATCTTGTCGACCAGGTTCGTCGGCTCGCGGCCAGGGCCTTCACCGCGACCGATGGGTACGGCATGGCCCGGGTGGATTTCTTTCTGGAGCGCGGGACAGGTGGACTCTTCCTCAACGAACTCAACTTCATTCCCGGCTTCACCAGCATTTCCATGTATCCCAAGATGATGGCCGCCAGTGGTGTTCCCTACGACGAACTGCTGACTCGCCTCATCGATCTCGCTCTGGCCCGCCACGCTCAGAACTCCGCAAAACAAAAGGGGTTCCAGTCCGGCAGCAGCTGGTTCCAGAATTCATAAAAAAAACATGTTAAGTCCGTATTAGGGGTGCCGATGAATCCCCCATGGACGTGGTCGGCATGGCACTCTCCGCTCTCAGCGCATCCAGCGCGGGGCTGGCGGTGCAGGCCAACAACGTGGCCAACCAGCTGTCGGACGGATACAAGGCCAAGCGCGTCGACCTGGTGGCTGAAGCCTCGGGGGGGGTGCGGGTGTCGGGGGTCTCACAAGACCCGACATCCGCCGGCCCCGGAACTTCGAATGTGGACCTCACCACAGAAACGGTTCAGGGCATGAGCTTCGACCTGATGTACCGGTCGAATCTCAAGGTCCTCAAGACCGCTGACGAGCTGATGCAGGCGACCCTGGACATGAAGGCCTGACTGCTGATAGCTGACAGCCCAGGGCCTGTTTCCACGTAGACTATAGCCATGCATGCTCGAACCTGGCTCTCGGTCCTGTCGCTGCCTCTAGTGGCCGCTTTCACCGTACCGGTGCTGCAGCAGGGCAACCCGCCTAAACCCCAGCCCCAGGCGGGGGCCAAGATCGCGCCCCAGGATCCACTGGCCGGCCTGTCCGACATTCAGGACGTGCTCTCCCTAGTGCAGCAGAATTACGTGGATCCGCCTGACATGGAGAAGGTCGTCTCCGGGGGGGTGCAGGCCGTCCTGGAACGCTCCCACCCGCTCAATGCCTACCTGACCGCCGAGGATCTGCGCCTGCCCGATCCTGGTCCCGCTGAGGCGGGCCTGGTGGTCGTGAAGCGTGGCATCTACGCCACCGTGCTGGCCGTGGTCCCAGGTGGACCCGCCGCCAAGGCCGGGATCCAGGCGGGGGATGTGATCCGGAAGGTGGATGGTGATTCCGTGGGCCGCATCAGCGCCTGGGCCCTGGAGCGCAAGCTGCGCGGCCCCGAAAATTCCTCCCTCGACCTCTATCGCTACAACGCCACCGGCGACCTCACCAAGACCACCGTGGAGCGGCAGGTGATATCGCCCGGCCCACTCACTATCAAGCAGGGGCAAGGCGCGCTGCTCGTCTCTCTGCCCGATCTGGCTCCCGGCAGAGCGGAGGAGCTGAGGAAGGCCCTCGCCGCCGCCGACCATGGCCAGACCCTGGTGCTGGACCTCCGTCAATGCCTGAAGGGGTCGATGCCGGAAGCCGCTGCCGTGGCCGGCCTGCTGGGCTCGAAGGGGGATTTCGCCACCCTGGAGGAGGCGGGCAAGGCTGACCGTGTACTCCCCGTGACTGGCATGGGAACGGCTTTTACCCGTCTGGCCCTGCTGGTGGGTCGTTCGACCCTGGGGGCGTCGGAAGTCCTGGCCTCTTGCCTCAAGAAAAATGGCGCCAAGACCTTCGGAGAACGGACGCCAGGTTTCGGCGTGGAGCGCGCCCGTTTCGCCTTGAAGCAGGGCGGGGCGGTGGAGTTGGTCTCCAAGCGCTGGGTGGGCCTGGGCGGCGAAAAACTGGATCGCCAGGGCGTGGTCCCGGACCAGGTGCTCCGCATGACTGATGCCGACGACCCCTTGGTCCGGGTGCTGGCCGCGCTGGCGGCGCCTGCCCCGGCTGACAAATCGACGGTCCGCCCTGCCGACCGGATCCTGACTCCCGACAGGATCCTGATTCCCGACGAGGGGGTGCCACCTCATCCTCCCAAGAGGCCGAACCCCTGATGGCAAGAGGCAAGGGTAAGCGGATGTCCACCCTCGCCCTGGTGGGCTGGGCCGCGCTCACGCTGGCACTTGGTCTGATTGCAGGACTCCTGTTGGGTCAGCAGGGCTGCAATCGGCGCGAAGCGCCTGCGAAGCACGAACTCCCCAAACCTGAACCCAAGAAACCCGATAAAAAAGCGACTGAGCCGAAGGCGAAGCCTAACGCTGAGATTGCCAAGCCTCAGCGCCAGGAACCAGCCCCGCTGCCACGATTGGCCTTGGTGATCGATGACCTCGGCTATGTGCCGCCGGAACTGGTGACTCGGTTGTGCAGCCTGCCGGTGCCCTTCAGCGTGGCGGTGCTGCCCTACCAGGAGCACACCCGGGAAAGTGCGGAGATCGCCCACCGTCTAGGCAAAGAGGTCATGCTCCACCTGCCCATGGAACCCATCGGCTACCCCGGCCCTGGCCACGATCCGGGGCCCAACGCCATCCTCTACAACCTTCCGGAAGCCGAGGTTCGCCACCGCGTTCAGATGGCCCTGAGCGAGGTCCCCCACCGCCTGGGCGTGAACAACCACATGGGCAGCCGCATCACGCCGGACCGAACGCGCATGGCCTGGGTGCTCCAGGAGATCAAGGCGCGGAAGTGCTTTTTCGTAGACAGCCGGACCGAGAAGGACAGCGTGGCCTACGATGTCGCGGAACAGTTGGGCATCCCGGCGGTCCAGCGGCGCGTGTTCCTGGATGACGACAAGGCCTTTCCGGCCATGGCGCAGCAGTGGGAGCGGGCCCTGAAGCTGGCGGAGAAGGAGGGCTACGTGCTGATCATCGGCCACATCTATCCCGAGACCGTGGAGGCCCTGGAGAAGCTGGTGCCTCGATCCAAGGGCCAGGTGCGCTTCGTGACCGCGGGGCAATTGGTCAACTAAGGGGCTGGAACGCAATAAGCATTGCCATCGCGCAGGGCGCCGGGCAAGCGAGACAAGGAAGCTGAGGTTCCAGCGGAGCGGGACTCCGTGAACCTCAGCCGACGCCGTATCGAGCCGCCCGCCGCCCTGCGTCCGGGGGATTGACCATAGATCC
>CAIQPH010000317.1 GCA_903873655.1 uncultured Holophagaceae bacterium
AGGGCACCATCCTCTTCGTGACCCACGACGAGGACATCATCGACGAGGTGGCCACCCGCCTCTGGCACCTCACGGACGACGGCATCGAGGACTTCCAGGGGACCTACGCGGAGTATGGGGCGCCGATGGGGCGGTGATCCGGCTCCGAAATCGCTGGGCGAATTCGGAGGTGGAAATGAACTGGGTCATTTGCTCGTGTCTGGGCTTGAGTCGGGCGGCAGGTCAGGTGCTTGAATGCTCCAGGTGACAAGAAAGAGCAATCTGGACGACTTTGGAAACCGTACGCTCAGTGATGCCTTTCCTCCGGCAGTAGTCTGATTGAATCCATACAGCCAGATCCTTGGATCCTTTGCTGGCGTTGCACGAGATGCAGCACCGAGCGATGTTCTCCCGAGGGATGATTTTGGCGTCGTTGACTATATGCTCCCAAGAGGGTTTGCCACCGCGTTCCGGCGCTGGCCAAGAGAAGTCGATTCCGCAGTAAACGCACGCTCTGTCGCGCGCTGAAATTTCATCTTCTAGCCAGTCTGGGATATTCCAGCGGTTCATGGTGGGACCTTCTATGGCTCGGGGAGAAATGCGCCTAGATGTGTTCTGGTGACAACAGCATTCTAAGTACTTCCTCCGCCACCTTCAGCCCGACCATGGCGGGCATGTAGGAGATGGTGCCGACGGGCCTTCGCACGCGGCCCGGGCCGCGGTGGGGCTCGATGTCGACGGGGTCGGCGGGGCGCTTGTTGTCGGCGGACTCCAGGGAGTACACGCAGCGGATGCCGTGGGTGATGCCGACCTTCCGCAGCTCCTTGCGCACGCGGGCTGCGAGGGGGCAGAGGCGCGTCTCGCTCAGGTCACCCACGCGGAGCTGGCTGCTGTCCGTGCGGCCCCCGGCGCCCATGGCGGTGATGATGGGGATGCCCAACTCGTGGGCGGTGCGCATGAGGGCTACCTTGCAGGCCATGGAATCGATGGCGTCGACCATCGCGTCGGGCCGGGGTGTCAGCAGGTCGGGTAGCGTGTCTGTGTGCACGAAGGTCACGCACGGATCGACGTCGCAGTCGGGGTTGATGTCGCGGACGCGGGCCGCAGCCACCTCCGCTTTCGGCTGGCCGAGGGTCGAGCGCAAGGCGAAGAGCTGGCGGTTGAGGTTGCTGGGGCCGACATTGTCGTGATCCACCAGCCGCAGGTGGCCTACGCCCGCCCGGGCCAGGGCCTCTACGGCGAAGGAGCCCACGCCGCCCAGCCCAAACACTGTCACGCGCGACATGCGCAAGTGTGCCAGCGCAGCCTCACCGAGCAGCAGTTCACTGCGGGAAAACCACCTCACGCCATCAGCTCCTTGAAGCACCGCTGGCCATTCTCCCAGGTCTGGACAGCCAGGCTCTCGACGGTGACGCCTCGGATCTCTGCGGCCTTCTCCATTACCTGCGCCAGGGTTGCGGTGCCATCGGTCTCCAGCAGCAGGCGGGTGGCATCCGCCAAGCCCAGGGACTCTCGCACCTTGGTGCGCTCGGGATTGAGGATGTCGCCTGAAAAGGAGAGGTAGAGACCCATGGACTCCAGGCTGCGGGCCGTGTCGGGGCTTCCGGCATAGGCATGGATCATGGTGCCCGCCGGCGGCACACCTTCCTCCCGCAGCAGGTCGATGACGCGGCCCCAGGCCCGCACCACATGCAGAGCGACAGGCCTGTGGAGGGTATGGGCCAGTCGGAGCTGAGTGCGGAAGGCGGCCTCCTGACTGGCGCGGTCTGTGTCATCCCGGGCGAAATCCAGCCCGCATTCCCCAACGCCCGCAGAATGGGAACGCAATAGGGATTCGAGCCTCGGCAGCCACTCCCGGGAGGTCTCGGCCACGAACCAGGGATGCAGTCCCAGCATGGGGATGACTCCCGCGTCCGAAGCTGCGTGGGCCAGGACCGCCTCCCAGTCGGCTTCGCAGGTTCCGCAAACGACTCTGGGATGGCCAGGGTGGCGGCTATCCGCAAGGGGAAGGTGGCTATGGGCGTCGAAGAGGGCGGTCACAGGGTTGTTTTATTCACTTCCAGGGCCTTTGGGAAGGTGGGTTTCTTCAGCAGGTCCGCCACGCTCGACAGGCGGAAGGACCGCTCCACCAGCTCCATCACATCGTCTAGGCGGCGGTGTAGGGGGCAGAGTTCCTCTTTGTGCTCGGGAAGGTGCAACGGGCACTCCAGAATGCGGCTGACGGGATCCACCGCCTGGACGACGTCGTAGACACTCAACTCCAATGCTGGTCTGGCCAGGCTGAAGCCGCCGCCGAGACCCCGCTGGGAGGTCAGGAGACCTGCCCGGACCAGCTGCTGCAAGACCTTGGAGAGGTAGCCAGGGGGGACCTGTGTGGCGGTGGCGATGACCTGAAGCGGGCTTGACGAGGCCGGGTTCTCGGCCATGTAGACCATGGCGCGGAGGGCGTATTCGGAAGTCTTGGAGATCATTGTTTCACCATATTTAGATAATTGGGTATTGACATCCAATTTAGCTTCCCTAACCTTGAAGATGCAAGGCCGAGGTCCCACCCACTCTAACCAAAGTCCTGCCCTGGAAGCCCTCCGGCCTACCCACCGGTGGTCTGAGCATCCTCCTACGCGAGGCTGGGGTTGGTCTGTCTTCCCACAGGAGCAACCATGAGTCCCGTCTCGACTACCCAGAGCATTGGTTCTTTCGTCGTGGAGCGCCCCTCCCGCTCCAAGGTCTTCGAGGGCTTTGGTCTCGACTACTGCTGTGGCGGCCACCTGAGCCTGGAGGAGGCCTGCGCCAAAATCGGGGTGGAACCCGCCCTGGTGCTCCGGGCCTTGGCACAGTTCGATGCCGCCAGCCCGGCGGACGAAGCGGCCCCCTGGTCGCAGGACCTCGCCGCCCTGGCGGACCACATCGAGGCCACGCATCACGGCTACCTGCATCGGGAACTTCCGCGCATGCGCGGGCTCGTGGAGAAGGTGGCCAAGGCCCATGGTGAGACCGATCCCCGACTGATCCAGCTGAACCAGGTCTTCCAGCGCTTCCAGGAGGAAATGGAACTGCACATGGCGAAAGAGGAGCAGATCCTCTTCCCCATGGTGCGCCGGATGGCCAAGGGCGAGAGCTCAGCTTCCTTCCATTGCGGGAGCGTGCGGGGGCCGGTGTCCGTCATGCGCCACGAGCACGATGACCACGCGGTCAACCTCGGCTTGATCAAGGAACTGACCGACAACTTCGCGGTCCCCGATTACGCCTGCAACACCTATCGCGCCATGCTCGATGCCCTCCAGGAGCTTGAGCAGGACCTGCACCGCCATATCCACAAAGAGAACAACATCCTGTTTCCCGGCGCCGAGGCCCTGGAAGGCTGAGCCGACCAGGGGGCGTTCAAGGTTGCTCCTTAGGTTGACCTATCCACCAGGTCCGCTGTACTCATCTTTGCCGGGCCACTCTCAGTCCTTTGCTTTGTTGGAAGGAGCCGTCGATGCCATTCAACCTTGACCAGATCTGCCGGCAATTGGTGGAGCAGGCCCCGGACGCGATCGTTTATGCGGATGAACAAGGCCTGATCCGGCTCTGGAATGCTGGAGCCGAGCGGATCTTCGGCTACCCGGCGGCCGAGGCGCTCGGTCAGAGCCTGGACATCATCATTCCCGAGAACCAGCGCAAGCGGCATTGGGATGGCTTCGGCCGAACCCTGGCTACGGGAGCCACGCGCTACGGAGCCGACAGCCTGCTATCCGTGCCAGCGATCCGCAAGGACGGTTCCAGGCTGTCCGTTGAATTCACCATCCTGCCTTTTCATGGCGAGTCGGGCAGGATTGTTGGAATGGCCGCCATCATGCGTGATGTAACCATCCGTTTCGAGGAGATGAAGGCCCTGCGCAAACAGGTGGCCGGAGCTCAGTGACGTTCCCTGACAGTCGGGCCTCCACAGGCTGGTGGTCCCGGCGGGAATTGAACCCACGACCTACCGCTTAGGAGGCGGTCGCTCTATCCGCTGAGCTACGGGACCATGCGGTAGCTGGACTGATTCTAGCGTGATCCCAGAGGTTCTTGCGATGATGATGGACACTCCGAGGTCCACATGTCCCGCTCCCAGCTCAAAGACGAAGTCTTCATGAACATGGCGCTGGAGCTGAGCCGGCTTGGCACCTGCTGCCGTCTCCAGGTGGGGTCGGTGCTGCTGCGCGCGGATGGCGGCATCGCGGCGGCGGGTTTCAACGGGGCGTTGCCCGGCATGCCCCATTGCACGCCGGAAACCTGCAAACCGGGGCAGCGCTGCCTGCACACCAGCCACGCTGAGGAGAACGCCCTGGGCTTCTGCGATGGACCCGTGGCCACGGCCTATGTCACGCATGAACCCTGTCTCATCTGCTGCCGGGCCCTGGTGCGCCGTGGCGTCCGCCGCGTGGTGTTCCGCCATCCCTACACCAGCATCGCCGAGCAGGAGCGCGCGGAGCGCCAGGGCATCCTCGATCACTTCAGCGTGCGTTGGGAGCAGCTTGAACTCCGCTAACGGCGGTTCATACTGCACAACGCCTTTCCTGGTGGAGACAGCCTGGTGACTGAACCTCTCGTCCAGCTGCGCGTGAACGGCCGCGAGCTGGCGGCGGAAGCGGGCACCACGCTGCTGGCGCTCTGCCGGGAGCAAGGCATCGCAATCCCGACGCTCTGCTCGGATCCCCGCCTGAAGCCCACCTCCACCTGTCGTCTTTGCGAGGTGGAGGTGCTCGGTGAGCCGCGGCCCCTCTGCGCCTGCGCCACTGAGGTGCAGGAGGGAATGGTCGTCGAAACCCACACGCCCGCATTGGAAGCTTTCCGCCGGACCATGCTCGAGTGCTACGCCTCGCATGTGCCTGCCGAGGATCCCGCCCGCCTAGAGGGGAAGCCCTTCCAGGCTTTGCTGGAGGCCTATGGGGTGGTTCCAGCGGGCGTCCGGCGATTGGAGCTGAAACACCCGGACCATCCCTACCTGGATGTGGACCTCTCCTGGTGCGTGGCTTGCGGGCGCTGCGTCCGCATCTGCGGGGAGGTCCAGGGGCAGGACATCTGGACTTTCGCCGGCCGCGGCGCGGACGTGCTCCCCAGGCCTGAGCTGGCCGCGGGCTTGGCGGACAGCGGCTGTGTGAGCTGTGGCGCCTGTGCGGATACCTGCCCCACGGGTGCCATCGAGGATGTCTCCCGGTTGCTCCACGGCCTGCCAGACCGCTGGGTGCGGACGACCTGTCCCTACTGCGGCACGGGCTGCGAGATGGAAGTGGGCGTGAAGGCCGGGGGCATCACTGAAGTCCGGCCAGCCATGGACGCCCCGGTGAACCATGGCCACCTGTGCGTGAAGGGGCGGTATGGCTTCGGCTTCAACGACGCTCCCGACCGCATCACCACACCCATGCTCCGGCGCGGCGGCCGCTGGATGGACGTGTCCTGGGACGAGGCGCTGGATGCCGCCGCTTCGGCGTTGCGCCGAGCCGAAGGCAAGGCCGGTGTGTTGGCCTCCAGCCGCGTGACCAACGAGGAGAACTACCTGGCCCAGAAATTCGCGCGGGTCGCCCTGCGCACGCACAACGTGGACTGCTGCGCCCGGGTCTGCCATGCCCCCAGCGCAGCAGGCCTGGCGCAGACCTTCGGCATCGGCGCCGCCACCAACAGCTTCGACGATGTGGAGCGTGCCGGGTTGTTCCTGGTGGTGGGGGCCAACCCCACCGAGAACCACCCCATCGTCGGCGCGCGGATCCGGCAGCGGGCCCGGGCGGGGGTGCCCCTGATCGTGGTGGATCCGAGGCGGACGGAACTCGCCGCCATGGCGGAGCTCCATCTCGCGCCGCATCCCGGGACCAACCTCCCTCTGTTCTTAGCTATGGCCCGCGTCATCCTTGACCAGGGGCTGGTGGATACGGCCTTCCTGGCCTCGCGCACGGAAGGACTCGATGCCTTTGCGGCCTCCGTCGGTGTCTGGACGCCGGAAGCTGCGGCCGATGTCTGTGGCGTGCCGGCGGAAGATCTGCGCCGCGCCGCGATCCGGTACGCCACCGTCAAGCCCGCCATGTGCCTGCACGGTCTGGGCGTCACGGAGCATGTCCAGGGCACCGATGGCGTCGCGGCCCTGGCCCAGCTCGCCCTGCTCACGGGCAACGTGGGTCTGCCCGGCTCTGGGGTGAATCCCCTCCGAGGCCAGAACAACGTGCAGGGCAGCGCGCAGATGGGCTGTGAGCCATCGCGTCTGACCGGCTACCAGAAGATTGCCCAGGCGCGGGAAACGCACACGGCGGTCTGGGGCACGGACCTGCCCACGGAACCGGGCCTCACGGCCCTGGGCATGGTGGATGCGGCGGGCGAGGGGCGGCTGAAGGCGCTGCTGGTGATCGGCTACGATCCGCTGATGAGCCATCCTAATGCCGAGGAGACGGCGGAGAACATGCACGGGTTGGATGACGTCATCGTCGTGGACCTCTTCCTGACGGAAACCGCCAAGGCCTTCGGGACGGTCTTCCTTCCGGCGGCAAGTCCCTTCGAAAAGGAAGGTACCTTCATGAACAGCGAGCGCCGGGTCCAGCGGGTAAGGCAGGTGTTGCCACCCAGGGGCTCGAGCCGGACGGACTTAGAGATCATCTGCGGGCTCGCGGAGCGCCTCGGGGTCGGGACCCACTTCCAGTATCCCGACGCGGCCGCCGTGTGGGACGAGGCCCGCCGCACCTGGCCCGCCATCGCCGGCATCAGTCATGCCCGGCTCGATCGGGAGGGCGGGCTCCAGTGGCCCTGCCCTTCGGAAGACCATCCCGGTACGAAGGTATTGCACCAGGAGACCTTCCAGGGGGGTGGCAGGGCGGCCTTCAGGGCGCTGACCTGGATCCCCAGCCAGGAAGCCGTGGATGAGTCGTTCCCCTTCCTGCTGAACACGGGGCGCAGCCTCTTCCACTTCAATGCGGCGACCATGACCGGCAGGTCCCGCAATCGCGACCTGCGCCCCGATGACCGTCTGGAACTCCATCCCGCCGATGCCGCTGCGCTGGAGGTGGGTGAGGGCGATCCGGTCCAGGTGCAGAGCCACCACGGCGCCTTCACCCTCCGCGCCCACTTGACCACGGACGTGCGGCGGGGCGAGCCCTTCGCCACCTTCCAGGCGGTGGAGGCCTACGTGAATCGCGCCACCGGGCCCGGTCGTGACGGTACGACGGGGACGCCCGAGTACAAGGTCACGGCCGTATCCCTGCGCAAAGGCCTGATCCCGCCGCAGCGTCAGATGCCGCCGCGGTGATAGGAAGGCACGGGATCGGGATCGATGGCGACTTCGGTGCCGTCATCCAGGATGAGCATGGGTGGATCGCCGGGGCGCACGTCGAGGATGGTGCGACCGCGCAGCCGTTCCCGGCGACCGTGGTGCCAGGAGATGCCCACCGGGTAGGTGCGCCGGTAGGCGTCCAGGGGTTCCTCCATCCAGTGGCAGAGGCGCTCCATGGCCGAATGGAGGGCTGCCTCGTAGCCTTTCGGCGGGTCCTGATCCAGGCCTGCAGCCTGCAGGAAAGCCTCCGAGATGGAGCGATTGCCGAGGTCCTCGGCGCTCCAACGGCGCGGCGCCGGGGCAGGGGACTGACCCCCGATGATGACGGGACGGTCGTGGTGGATGCCGAGCCAAAGCGAAACCCGGCCGCAGGGGCCGGTGCCCTCGAAATCCAGGGGCAGCTGGGCGTCGTCATGGAAGACCACGGCCCGCAGGGGCAACCACTCGAAGGTTTCGGCTACCTTGGCCCCCACCGGCCCCAGCCGCTCCCGGCGCAGGCCGGCCACCGCCTGTGCGAAGGTCTGGCGGAGCCCCGCCAGGCTGAGCACGCTATCAGGCAGGCCCTGGGCATTCATCGCCAGGGGCGGCTCGTGCCAATCGGCAGCCAGGGCGGGCAGCACCTGCTGGAACAGGATGAGGGCCGGATCCCAGTCCCAGTGCCTGGCCGGCTCATAGCCAAGCTCCCGGCAGAGTTCGAACCAGGCCCGCTCCGGGGCCGCTGATCCTGGCAGGAAAATGGACCTGCCATCGAGAAAGAGTTCACAACTCGGGCCAGTGGGGGTCTCCCGGCGGCAAAGACCCAGCTCGTGCCGGCCCAGGGTGGCCAGGGTGGTCTCGTGGTAGGGATGGTCCTCCCGCTGCAATACCTTCAGCGGCGCGCCAAGAACCCATGCATCCACGGCCATGCCCGGGCCTCCCCCAAAAGCAAACCTGGGTCAACGGGGAGCCGCCGTCAATGCCTGGATAGAAGACCAACAGCTATTTATTCGATTCGCTGGAGGGCCATGCCCGGGTAATAGTGTTGGAGGATCTGCTGGAAGGAGGCACCTTCCAGGGCCATGCCGTAGGCGCCGGTCTGGCACATGCCGAGACCATGACCCCAGCCCCGCCCATAGAAGATCCAGCGGCGCTTGGCACCCTGTCCGACGGTCAGCCACCGGAAGACATTGTCCTTGAGACCCAGCAGGCCCCGGATGTGCATGCCGCGGACCCGGTGTGAGGTGCCCAGGGAATCAATGAGCGTGAGGTCCAGGACGCGGCCCTGGTCGTTGTACTGCGCCTTCAGGTCCCGGATTCCCGGGGCGTTGATGCGTTTGCGAACCAGGGCGAGCAGGTCCGCCTCGGCGTAATCGACCCGCCAGTGGGCCATGGGGTTGTAGCGGTCCCAGGCGGCACCATCGGGGTCCAGCCGGCGCACCAGCACCTGGGCCGGGCCTTCCTCGCCTGGACTCCACTTCAGCCGGTCACCCACCTGGATGTCGGCCTTGGCCACAAGCCGCAGGCTCCCGTCCGGGGCCTCCTCCACCAGCACTAAATCGGGGGCCAGGGGCAGAGGCTCGGGTCCGCCCCGCTTGCGACGCACCTGGCGATCCTGCAGCAGCGTGCCCTCGCCTGGCGTGAAGGGCTCCAGTTCCTGCCACAACCGCCCCAGGGTCTGGAGGGCCTGGCGGAGGGTCGGGGGCTCCTTGGCAACCCAGGCGGAAGCCGGGATCACCCCCCGCTGGGTGAGGAAGGCCGCCAGGAGGCGATCGCCGGATAGGGACTCCGGCAGGAAGTAGGCCGCGTCCTGAGGCCGCTCCTGGCCTTCCACGATCCGCTGGAAGCCGAAGGCCCGGGCCAGGGCGAGTAGGAGATTCCCTTCCCGGGAGAGCGGCTGGAGTTCCAGGGCCAAACGCTGCTGGAGGCGTTTCACGGGGCCGGCGAGATCCTCCGAAGTGGCGGACCTTGCCAGCCGCTCCCCCGAGAGCCAGTCGGCGGGGATGACAGCTGAGGCCAGACGCAGAAGCTCCCAACTGAGCCAGGGCTGCTGGCTTTCAGAGGTGACGGTCCTCCCTGCGGCATAGGCGAGCGTCAGCGGTTTCGCGGGGTAGCAGGGAACAGCACGCAGATAGGGCGCATCGCCACCGAAGACATCCGCCACATTGGTGGTGTGGCCCCCGCAGTTGGCCATGAACAAGGCCTGGATGGGCTGGCCGCCATAGGTGGCGAAGAGCCCTTCGGTCTCCTGGATCGCCCGGTCCGTGAGGGCCTGTTCACCTTCGCGTCCGCCGTAGACCTGGTCAGCGACCGTGTCGCCCATGTCGAAGCCATCCGCAGCACGCTTGCCCCGGTTGGCCACTGCGTAGGTGCGGGCGGCCACCGCCTGGGCCTTGAGGGCTTCGAGGTTCGGGAACTCCCAGGCACCCATTTCCTTGGGCACCACGCCGCGTAGGTAGGTCTCCAGGTCCAGTGTGTTCAGCACCGTCAGCCGACCCTGAGCATTGGGCAGGACCTCGACCTTGCCCCGGTAGCGGCCCTTGCCCTGCAGGGCGGTGAGCTCGCCCACAGGTTTGAGCCAGACTCCATCTTGAGGGAGGGCGCGCCGCTCGTAGCGCTCCGTGACGGCGTAGAGGGCGCGCCCCTTGCGGGGCCTGCCGGGCATGGATTCCGAGGCCACCCACAATTCATCGAAGCCCAGGTCCTGGAGCTTCTGGAGCACGGGTTCAGCCTTGCCAGCCTCCGGGAAATGACCCGTGAGCACGCGCCAGGTATCGGCATCAGGGACCTTGACCCGATCGGGAGCCTCACCCAGTTCCCGCAGCCGCTTGATCAACGCGGCCGCCTCGGCGGCACTGTGGGCGCGCCCCACCTGGATGCGGTATTCAGTGGTTGGATCTGCGAGCCCCCGGCTGTCCCACCAGATGCGCAGCTTCTCCTCCGGTGCCAGCTTCATCAGTGGCTTGCCAGTCCGGTCGCAGACCTGGCCGCCGCCTTCCAGCGAGATGATCCATTCCGTGGCCTGAGTATCGAGACCAATCTTCAAGGTGGGCTGTGCGGCGATGGCGAAAACAGCCGGCAGGATCAGGGCGGGGACCAGGCAAGGCTTCATCCGCTGGATTCTCCCACGAATGCCGCGAGGACTGCCCAGCGGCGGGCGCGCAGAGCCTCGGCGCCCAGCAGGCCGCCGTCCGGAGCCCTGCGGTTCAGGAGCAGGGCGATGCAGGCACGATCAGCGGGTCGGTAGAACAGCGCGGGTCCGGTGTAGCCCAGGTGGTACCACCAACCCGAGGGGGAGCCTCGATCCTCGGTCAGTGGCGGGGCCGATCGCCCGAGGTCTTCAGAGGCATCCTCCAGCACATGGAGGCCAGATCCCGAGGGGATCCCGGCCAGCAGCTGGCCGAAGCGCCCACCGCCATCGAAGGCGGTCTGGAGGCCCAGACCCCAACGGGTCCCCTCTTCGCCCTCGGCTGCAGAAACGGCCATCCGATCAGGCCAGCCGGAGGCCACCCAGCAGGCCAGGGTGTTACGGAGTTGGGGAGCGCTGGTGCCGAATCCGGCATGGCCTGGCATCCCGGCTCTCGCGTTGCAATCGTGGGGCTGCCGCGAATTCCGCGGAGGCAGAGGCATTTCCGTGGCCAAGGCCCAGGCCGCAGCATCAGGGCCGTCCGGGAGCTCGGCGGGTGAGCCTGGCCAGGGTGCAGGGCTGAGGCCAATGGCCTGTCCCAGCTTCGCGAAGGGAACGCCCGTTTCCCTTTCCAGGAGTTCGGCCAGGAGCCGATAGTTCAGGTCTGAGTAGGTGGCCATACCCGGCGCGGCAGGACGGAGCAGAGGGTGCTCGGGCAAAGGGCGGCGCAGCTGGGCGGCCACGGATTCACCCGTGAAGGGCCGCCAGGGCGGCAGGCCGGAGCTGTGGGACAGCAGCTGGCGCACTGTGAGGGGCGCCTCGCGGTCGTGGAAACCGAGGGCCCAGCGGCGGTCGGCATCGAGGTCCAGGAAGGCCTGCGCCAGCGGCGCCGTCACCAGGGGTTTGGCAAGGGAGGCGAGGTCGTAGAAGCGGTTCACGCCTGACTCATTTCCTTCAGGCTTCTTGCGACGGCCTTCTGCACCTGGTCGGCCACGCCCATGGCCTCCTGGCCCTCATCCCAGGTCACGCCCTCCTGGCTGCGGCCGAGGCAGGCCGAGTGGAAGGCCTCGATCTCCAGGCGCAGGGGCTCGCCTTCCACGATGTCGGCGGTCTCCGGCAGCACCTGGGGGCCGTCCGGGCCCATGACCAGGCGCAGCAGCTCCAGTTTCTGGGTGGCGAAGTCGAGACTGGCGTATTCCTTGTCGCCGAAGGCCCGGAGGGTGCGCTCCTTCTTGCGGGCCACGCGGCTGGCGGTGACCGTGGCGAAGGCGCCGCCCTCGAACTTCAGGCGTGCGTTCACCAGATCCGCGTAGGGCGTCAGTACCGGAACTCCCACGGCTTCCACGTCAATCACCGGGCGACCCACCAGGGCGCGCAGCAGGTCGAGGTCGTGGATCATGACATCCATCACCACGTCCACTTCCAGGCTGCGGGCGGGGAAGGGCGAGACGCGCACGGCTTCGAGGAAGCGGGGCTTGAAACCGCGTTCGCGAAGGGCGGTGACAGCGGGGTTGAAGCGTTCGAGATGACCGACCTGGGCCACGAGTCCGGGCTGCTCGGTTCGGGCCGCGGAGAGTGCCTTCAATAATGCTGCGCCCTCGTCGAGCGTTGCCGCGAGGGGTTTCTCCATGAGCACATGCTTGCCAGCCCGCAAGGCCTGGAGGCCTAGGGCATGGTGGAAGCCCGTGGGAGCGGCGATCTGCACCGCGTCCACCATGGCCAGTGCTTGCTCCAGCGAGGCCACCCAGGGGGCGCCGAATTTCGCAGCAATCTCGGGTCCCCGGACAGGATCGGGGTCGACCACGAAGGCCAGGATGGCATCCGGGGCTGAAGCGGCGATCCGGGCGTGATGCTGCCCGAGGTGTCCCACCCCGACAACGGCGACTCTCAACTTCGTCATGGTCCCTCTCCTGTGATTCGGATTCCTCGGGCAGGTCACGCCGTCTGGCAGCCCGCGATCAGGCGCCCCGCCTGGGGGCGCCTTCCCACGCCCCGCTGCGCGGGATCGTGGAGCGGGGCCCCCGATGCTGCCCGAGGTGTCCCACCCCGACAACGGCGACTCGAAGCTTGGACATGGCTTCCTCCCGACGAACCCAGCCTATCAGGGGTGCTACCCTGAAGCCCTCTCCACGAGGTGGCCATGAATCAGAAGCTGGAAGCGGTGAATCTCGTCCGGTGGTTTCATTTCTTGGCGATATCGTTCGGGGGTGGCGCCGCCGTAGTGGCCCTTCTGCTTTCCGGGTTCGAAGAAGGCCGGGAGGACCTGCAGGGTCTCGCGGCGACCGTCTGGGCCAAGGTGGTGTCCTGGTCCTTCCGCTTGGCTCTTCTCGCTGGGATTGCGCTCCTGGTAATCCTGGTACAGGGCGAACAGAACCCGTTCAAGGCTGGCATCTATTTCCACATCAAGTTGACGCTGGTCATCATCCTCATCGGTTTTTCGGAAATGACGCCCAAGGCCCTGGCGGCGGGTCGGCGCGGCTCAGCCCTGCTGGTGGTGGTGCTCTTCATGGCGATCGGCTTCACGGTTTTCAACAAGGGACTCTTCCGCAAGGATGCCCCCAAACTTGCGCCCGAACCGGTGGCGGCAGCAACGACCGCTCCCGCGCGCTGAAGCAGTCCGCTTCGACCAAACCCATCTAAATCGCTCTGCGCCTGCGGCGCAGAGTTAACTCAGGGCGCCGAAAGGCGCCCTGAGCAATTTGGGACCTCAATCCTCCGGTTCGTCGTAATCTCCGTTGTGCCAGACATTCTGCACGTCGTCATTGTCTTCGAGCAGGTCGACCAGCTTGAGGAAACTGGTCAGCTTGGTGCCTTCGAGGGCGGTACTGGTGCTGGGGGCCATGATGATTTTCGCGTCGATGACCGGCAGTTTGGCTTTATCCACGGCATCCTTCACGGCCTGGTAGGACTCGGGGCTGGTCTTGATGACCCAGGCCCCGCCCTCGTTGACCACGTCATCAGCGCCAGCCTCTAGTGCCACCTCCATGACCTTGTCTTCGGACACCTCGGGTTCGACGACGATCTGGCCCTGCTTGGTGAACAGGTAGGCCACCGACCCCTGGGCGCCCAACTCTCCGCCAAACTTGGTGAAGTAACTCCGGACTTCAGGGGTGGTACGGTTCTTGTTATCCGTCATGGCCTCGACCATGATGGCCACACCGCCGGGACCATAGGCCTCGTAGATGACTTCCTCGTAGGTCACGCCCTCAAGCTCACCGGTGCCCTTCTTGATGGCCCGCTCCCAGTTGTCCTTGGGCATGTTGCTCCCCTTGGCCTGGTCCACGGCCAGCCTCAGCCGGGGATTGGCGGACACATCGCCGCCGCCCAGGCGCGCGGCCACGGTGATCTCCTTGAGGATCTTCGTGAAGACCTTGCCCCGCTTGGCATCGGCGGCGCCCTTCTTGTGCTTGATGGTGGACCATTTGCTGTGGCCGGACATGGGGTGTGCTCCTTCAATCAATCGTTTCGCTCAGCAACCGCTTTGCGCTTGCTGAGTTGGGAAAATAGTCTTTTCAAAACTTCGGAATCGACGCGTAGCGGCGATTCCGAAGTCGGGCCTCATCCTCGCAGGGACCGGCGCGACACCCGGGCGAAGGGCGGAGCCTCCTGGCGGATCATGGGTCGCTCCAAGAGGAACTGGTACCACTGCTCACCATAGACCTTCATCTTGAGGGCCTTGCCGTTCTGCAGCAGGTTGCGGTTGGTGATGAGGCGTTCGTCGCCCTTGCAGATGCCCAGGCCCCTGTTGAGCGTCTCGATGGCCTTTTCCCGTTCGCCCATTTCCAAGAGCACATAGGCGTACACCGCGTAGAGCAGGCTTTCCTTTTTGCCTGCCTTCAGGGCCAGGTCGAAAGTCTCTTTGGCCTTCTTCTTCTCGCCCCGTTTCCACTGGAGGATGCCCAGCATGGCCTTGGCGATGTAGTGCTGCATGGAGGCGGCGGCGAGCAGGGGTTCGGCTTCATCGTTCTTCTTGCGCAGGTACTGCACCACGCCGATCTGGCCGTCGATGCTGCCTTTTACTAGGAATTGCCTGGTAGAGAACCGGTAGCCCTCCTTCATCACTTCGATGGCCTTGTCGAACTGCTGCTTCTTCAGCAGGTCCCCGGCGCGAGTGAAGATCGTCTCAAGTTCCTGCTGGACCTTGCGACCCTGCCAGATGAACAGGCCTGCCCCGGCGAGGAGACCGATGGGAACGCTGATCCATTGGCTGATGTGCAGCGCGAAGGAGAGCAGGATCACGGCAAGGGCGGCGCCCAGGCCGAGCAGGAGGTTGATCACGGAGACTCCGGTTGGCGCGGCTTGACGCCGGACCAAAGGCCCATTTTATCGGCCTTCGGACTCATTTGCCATGCGGGATTAGGCGATCACGCCGCTTCGGGAAGGCGTAGGCCGCCGACGGCGCACCAGCCTCTTGGTGGGTGAGGGCGAAGTGGCTTCCTTCCTGGGGCGGCCAGGGCCCCGCTTGAGGATCGGCTCCTGGGGTCTGGTGAACTTCCTGACCTTGACCTTCTTGTCCTTCTTCACGCCTTCACGGCGGACCAAAGCCGCGGCAGCTCTGCCAGTGACCACTACGCAGCTGCCGTCTTTGAGCCGCTTGACCTTGCTCCCCGGCTTGCGGCCCCGCTTGAGGCTCATGGCCAGCGGCTCTTCCTGGAGAAGTTCGCGTTCCAGCTCTGCCTGCTGGGTCATCATGTCGCCGCGGTCCACCTCGTGATCGTGCCCGCAGAGATGCAGGAATCCATGGATGACCAGCGTTTCCACTTCACGCCTGCGGCTCACGCCGAATTTCTTGGCCATTTTCTCGGCCGTGGGGAGGCTGATGACGATGTCCCCGAGGTGGGGGAAGGCGCCCTTCTCCACGCTGGACGGGAAGCTAAGCACATCGGTGGTCGTGTTTTTCCCACGATGTTCACGGTTGAGTTTTCTCATGCCGCGATCATCGACATAGGTCAAGGAGATGCCTTGTGCCTCAGGCGCAAGGCGATCTCGAAGGTCATGAAGAAGTTTTCCAAGGGATTGCTCACCAGGTCCGCGCATTTTGCTACGACTGGACCAATCAATTATGAAGGGGGCGCGAGTCTGGGTCATGGTCGTTTCCTTTAGCAGGATCAGTCAAAGGGCATTAATAGTAGTCTATTTTGCGACTTTCATCAATCCTACATTTCTAGCTGCAGGAATTGTATCAGTGTCGAGTTCTTATTTTTCAAATTACTAGTGATGAACTTAATAATTTGAAAATAATCAAATATTGATTATGAAAGATATAGATAATAATTTTGTAAAATTCAATCTCGAAGATTTTCTCCTGGCATGCTTGAGCCATGGCGTTACACCTACCCCCCGACCTGGCAGAACCCCTGGGCCGTTTTCTGCTCCTTCTAGATCGGTGGAATCGTACCCATGCCTTGACCGCGCTGCCCCCGAAAGAGCGGCGGGAGGAACTTCTGTTGGACGCCGCGGCACTCCTTCCCTTTCTTGACGGACTGCCGACCGGGGCCCGGGTAGCTGACCTGGGCACGGGCATGGGGTCGCCGGCGGTGGTCCTGGCGCTGGCCAGACCCGACCTTGAGGTTTATGGCGTGGATGCTTCCGTAAAAAAGCTGGCGTTCCTCAAGCAAGCGGCCATGGAACTGCCCATTCCAAATTTGAAGGCTGTCCACGGTCGCCTGGAGTCGCTTCCTCCGCTGCAGGCGGACTGGGGCACGGCCAAGGCCCTCGGCTCCCTGGGACTTCTTGCGGCCTGGTGGGCGAGGCATGGACGCGCGGGAAGCCCCTTCTTCGCCCTGAAGGGGTTGGATTGGGGTGAAGAGCGGGTCCCGGAAGGCTGGACCGCCCGGCCGCATCCGTACCGGCTCCCAACTCGGGGACAGCGGGTGGTCGTCGAGCTTCGTCGCTCCTGTTCTCTCTGAAATCCAGGAGCCCAAAAAAAGCCCCCAGGGAGGGGGCTTATTCTGGACGGTGGGCAGTCCTGGTCAGCGGGTGACAGTATCCCCGCGCTGGAGTTCTTCCACGGAGCGAAGCACTCGGCAGGTCGCCGACTGCAGGTCCGTCCTGACCACCAGCACCTGACCCAGGTAGTAGGTGGTGGACTCGGTGGGGGGCTTCTTCTGGCCATCAGAACCGACCGGGAAGGAGCGGACCCGGGTGGCGAGGAGCACATCGCCCACCTTGAGACCATCGTTGGAGCCCTTGTCGATGATGATCAGGTCGCCACCGGAAGAGCTTATCTTGGCATCCCTGGCATAGACCACGACACCGGCATCGGTGGCGACCTTGACCGGCTCAGTGAGGTCCGTGCGCAACTGGGTGGGGATATTCGCCGGTTCGACGAATTTCTCCAGATGATCGCCGACTTCCACAGAGTCGAGACAACGCTCGATCACGGCTACAGACCCGTTCGACTGGGCAGTGACCACACGCACCACGCCAACCTGCTGAATCACGTCGCCAAGCTTCTTCTTGGCGATGGTGGGGTGGGTCAGTCGTCGCGCCACGGTCTTGAGGATCAGGAACCGATCCCCGGCTTTCACGCCCTGGTTGGCGCCCCCGTTCAGGTAGACCTGTTCGCCTTCGCCCAGGTACTGGCGGTCCTCGCGTTTGTTGGAGGTGATAGTGAAGGCACCCTGTCCCTTGAAATGAGCCTCGGCGCCTTCGGGAGCCATGAAAGGAAGCTGGATGAAATCCTGGAAGGAAAAACCGAGTTCCGGGCGGCGGCCGGCGCTGGGGTCTGCCCGCTTCTGCTGGTCTGGCTCCAGATTGGCCACGGCCTCAGGCACGGTTCCAGCGGTGGCCACGGCCCGAGCCAGATCGATGATCAGGGGGTCGCCAGGGTAGATCCAGTGCGGATCCTTGATCCATTGGTTGAGTTCCCAGATCTGGGGCCAGGCGTAAGGATTCCCGAGGTATTTTCCAGCAAGATCCCAGAGGGTGTCGCCCTTCTGGACCAGGTGGGTCCTGGAGCCATCCGGTACCTTGATCTCCTTGGGGTAGTCCCATTTGGATGAGTGCGCTTCGACTCTGACGGAAGCCGCTGGAGCGGTCTCCTGGGCCTGAAGGCCCGGAATTGCGAGCGCCAAGGCTGCGAAGAGGCCGGGCGCCACCGCGAGGGAACGCATCCGGCCGGCATGCAGGCGAGTGGGCTGGTGCATCAGTAACCCCCTGTAAGGATTGGACAGCGCTGATTATAGGTCCTCGACGCGAATCATATCTGAAAATAATGACAGCCTGTTGCGGACTTCGTCCTGGCTGACCTGTTCCAGGCGTTCCGTGGAGAACTGCTCCACCGTGAAACTGGCCATCACCGAACCCACCAGGGCCGCATGCTTCAAGGCCGTCACGTCCGTCCGTTCGATCCAGGCCAGGTAGCCCAAGAACCCTCCGGCAAAGGTGTCGCCGGCCCCGGTGGGATCGAAGACATTCTCCAGTGGGTAGGCTGGCGCAGCGAAGATGCCCTCGGGCGTGAACAGGGCAACGCCATACTCGCCCCGCTTGACCACTAGGATCCGGGGGCCCAGAGCCTGGATCTTCCGGTAGGCCTTGATGAGGCCATATTCCTGAGTCAGTTCCCGGACCTCGGCGTCGTTCACCAGGAGGATGTCGACCTCCTTCAGGACTGTTTCCAGAGCGGGCCGTGATCCCCGGATCCAGTAATTCATTGTGTCCAGCGCGATCCACTTGGGGCGGACAGTCATCTGGCGGACGACATCCAGCTGGAGTCTGGGATCGATGTTTCCGAGGAAGAGATACTCGGACTCCCGGTACTTCACGGGCAGGTCCGGCTGGAAATCTGCGAAGACATTCAGGTCCGTGGCGAGCGTTTTGGCCTCGTTGAGGTCATAGCCGTAGAGCCCCTTCCAATGGAAACTCAGGCCCTTCATCCGGGACAACCCCGCCAGATCGATGGGCCGCCGATCGAACACCCGCATCTGGTCTGGGCCGAAATCCTCGCCCACCACGGCCACGATCCGGACCGGGTGGAACCGGCTGGCGCTCAGCGAGAAATAGGTGGCCGAGCCGCCCAGGGCATGTTCCCTGTGGCCGAAAGGCGTTTCCAGGTCATCAAAGGCGATGCTTCCAACGGCCAGCAAACTCATGAGCGAGGCTCCATGCGTAAGAATCAGGACTGGACCGGTGAGGGTCCGAAATAGAGGAGCCAGGCATGCGTTCCGCCCATGGGGACCGGAGCCTGGGCATAGCGGGCAACCATGGGTGCCTGGCCGGAAGTTAGTAACGCGAGTAGCCCCTCATGCAGGGTCGGATCCGGTCCAAGGGTCACCTGGAGGCTCCGCCAGCCGAGGACCTGCCCATCTCCCAGGCGATCCTTCAGGCGTTCCATGGCGTCAGAAAGGGTGTGCCCCCGGAGGTCCAGCGCCCCATCCACTTCGATGGCCATGCCAGCGGCCAACTGGAAGCGCAGAGGCATGAATGCCATGGTCGCAGGCCCAGTGGCGGGGGTGGCGGGTTTGGGAATGGCTATCTCAGAAGTTCCTGCAGGAGGGGCTGCCGGGGGAGCCTCTGGTGGGCTGATGGCAGTGGGGGGTAGCAGCGGCACCGGGTCCGGCAGGTCCTTTTTTAGGGGTTTCAATCCCTTCAAATCCCTGACGGCCTCCTGGAATGCATCCGGAGTAGGGGGATCAGCAACCACTGGACTGGAAACAGAGCCCTCGCTAGTGGCCGGCCCGGCCCGGCGTGGCAAAGCGGGCTTCAACCCCATGGCCGACAGGAACACCGCGTCTTCATCGTCCAGCGGCGCGGGACCGCTGGGTTTAGGATTTGGCTTAGGCATGGTCTTCCGGGCCGCTGCAGGGATCTCCGGGCCGAATTGCTGTTTCAGTTTTGCCAGATCCTGCTTCCAGGCCATGAACCATCCTCGTCCCGTCAAGAGTAGGCCATCAGGAGCGTCTAACAAAACCCAGCGTTGCAATCCCGCGCCTGGTTGAGGCAAAACGCCGCTGGGAGGAGTGGGAGTCAACCTAACCTGAAGAGAGTGCATCTAAGGATTGACGCCTGTTGGCGTAATCTGGCACACCCTTCGCACGTATCCCCAATCAGCTATCCCGGAGGTCCCATGCGCAGCGTTGCTTTCCTCTCCATCCTCACCCTGGCTCTCGTTTCGGGAGCCAACCTCAGGGCCCAGAGCCCGCACTACGGCCTCAGCCTGAACCTGTCGGTTCCCTCAGGAGCCTTTTACAGCACGACCTACCCGGCCTATTTTGATCCTTCCAACAACCTCGTCCCTCCCCAGAAGGAAACCTATGACCTGGGGTTGGGCGGAACCTTCACGGCCAGCATCCCCATGGACCGCACCCTCGCCGTCCGCCTCAACCTGGGTGGCACGTCCGAGAGCGGGACGAACCGTGCTCAGGGTTATCCCACCATCAACCTCCAGCACTCCATGTTCAGCCTCGGCGGCGATCTGCAGATCTTCCCTCAGGGCACGGCTTTCCGTCATCGTGGATTCTACTTCGTGGCGGGGTTGTCCGCTGACTTTGAGAGGTTCGACCGAAGCTTCGGTGATCCCCAGTCCGACTACACCGATACCACCCGAAAGAGCCGCCTCGGCGGTTCCGCGGGTTTTGGCCACAGCTTCGGCTATGACTTGGGATGGCGATTCACCGTGGAAGCCACCTTCCACAAGACCCTCACTGCGAACGACGTCAATGCCGGAGACCCGCCCAGCACGGACTTCGTGAAGCTCGGATTCGGATTCGTGTTCTGAACCGGTTTCTCTGCTGACAACGGCCCCGTGAGGGGCCGTTTCATTACTTGGAAACCTGGTCCTTCTTGGTTGCCGGCTTCTTTTTCTTCTTTGGTTTCACCGGTGCAGCTTCTTCCTCTTTGCCCAGCAGCCCGTTGACCAGGCGGACGACGTCCTTGTTGGCGGGATCCAGCTTCTGGAGCCTCCGGGCATAGGTGAGACGCTCCTGCTTGGGCCGGGCGTCATCGGCCTTCACCTGCTCCAGTTTCCCGGCAACGTACTGGGGCACCCCTCCCGCCTCGGCTATTTCGGTCTTCTCCGCGGCCAGGAAGGCCTGCCAGCCTGCCGTCGTCCGGGTCGTGGTCTCTTTGGCCTGTCGCAGCCGGTCGAGGATGCCCTCGATGTCCTTCAGGGCCCGCTCGCTGTGGGCGATGGCGGCCTGCTGTTCGTCTGTGAAGATCTTCAGCTGCTGCCGGAGCTTGATCTGGTCTCTGGTGAGCCCAGGGGCTTCATCGAGTTCCTTGAGGCGGGGAGCCTGCTTGGCCAGAGTGTCCCGGCACTCTTTGAGCTTCTGTTCATGCTCCACTCGGGTCTTGGCCAGGAAGGGCTCAGCGGTCACAAGGTTCTCTTCGGCAGCTGATTGGGCCTTCTGGAAATGGATGACCGCGTCCTCCCAGCTGCCTTCAGAGAGGCAGGCCCTTGCAGCCAGACCTCGAAGGGCCACGAGTGCATGCATGTCGTTGTAGTCGGATGGATTGACTGTGAGCCCCTCCCTGCCAAGCAGCGCCTCCACGCCTTTGCGCACCATGGCGGCATCCCCTCGCTCCAACTGGAGTTCCCAGGGACCCCGGACCTCTTTGAAACGGTCGGTGAGGCTCTGTGCTCCGAGGCTGGTGGCCAGAGTGCAGGCAAGCAGGAATCCGAAACGGGTCATGTTCGCCCCCATAAATGAGTTCAAGTAACTGCAGATCCTATTTCTTCCCGGTCTTTTTCGTGGGCTTGGGTTCCTTGGCAAAGGCATCCTTGCCGGCTTTCAGATTATCGAGGGCCTTCTGGGCACCCGTGTTGCCCGGGTCCAGCACCAGGAGTCGGTTCAGGAAAGCCGACTGGACCTGGACCGACCCCAGCTTGGTGATATTCGCGGGCACCCTCAGGACTGCATCCACCCAGTTCTTCCTGCCGACAACCTTGATCTTCTTGATGACCTGCTGGGTATTGAACTGGGTGATCTCATCATTCTGATCAGAGACGGCCTTGGTCGCCTTGGCTAGGGATTCTTCAGCGGCCTTGAGCATCCCTTCGACTTCCTTCCGGTTGTCCCCCAGGATCTTCGCGACCTTCGGGGCGTTCACCAGGTTCTGCTTGTGGACGGGAAGGGCCGCGTTGATCTGGGCCAACTCTGCCTCATCCTTCTGGATCTGCGTGCCCCTGGCATTGAACTCATCGATTTCAACCTTGGTGAGCTTCCGCTTGGTCGCCTTGATGTTGTCGTATTCAGCCTTGAAGGCAGTGACCTTGGCGCTCAGCTCTTTGGCCCGGGGCTCGTTCTTGGCGACATAATCACTGGATTCCTGGGACACCGTCTTCCACTGGGCGGCAATGGGAGCTTGGGCCTTGTCCAGATCAGCCAGGATGGCCCGGGCGTCCTGGGCCCGTTTCTCCTGGACCTCCGCAGCCTTCTCCCACTGCCCAGCCTCGGAGCAGACATTGGCACAGAGGCGATAGAGGGACATCAGTCCCTGGGCGTTGTCGAGGCTCTGGGCAATGGTCTTCGCATTCGACGCATCGAAAGTCGGCCGTTCAGCGGGAATCAGAGCCTGGACCCTGGTGAGGGCATCCTGGGGCTTCAACTCTTTCAGCATCTGATTCACGGTGGGGAGTTCGGTATTGAAGCGCTGGACGAGATCGACCGTTGCAGGGGCCTGGGCGACCAGGGCCAGCGCAGGGAAGAGCATGAAAGGCATCGGGCGCATGGGTACTCCATCAAAGTCCAGGTTCTAGGGTAGCGAAAAGGTCCGGAAGGGGCGGCCATGATCGTGAAGATGTGACGAGATCAGGCCCCCCCGCGCTTTTCTTCGAGTTCCAGCCATTCCAGTTCCAGGAGGTCCAGGTCGGTCTGGGCGGAATCTCTGTCTTTCAAAGCCTGATGCCCAGGACTGTCGGGCCGGAGGAAAGCCGAGGGCACGGCAAGGATCCCATCGAGTGCTGCGCAGCGAGCCTGGAGGGAGGCCAGCGCCTGCTCGACCTCCCCGAGGCGACGCTGCTCCTTCTGGGAGAGTCCAGCTTTCCTGGGTTTGGCCGTTTCGGCGCGCAGCACCCCACGGGAGGAGGCCATCTTGGCTGGGGTGCTCTCAGCGGCCCGGGCCTGACGAAGGCTGCGCACCGTGGAAGGGGGTCCTTCGTAGAGTTCCCACCGGGGGGAACCCCCCTCGTTCCAGGCCAGGGTATGGGTGGTCACCTGATCGAGGAAGAAGCGATCGTGGCTCACCAGGACGAGCGTCCCGTCGAAGCCGAGCAGGGCCTCCTCGAGGTTCTGAAGGGTGGGGATATCCAGGTCGTTGGTGGGTTCGTCCAGCACCAGCAGGTCTGCGGGGCCGAGCATGGCCTTGGCGAGGAGCAGGCGGTTGCGTTCTCCGCCACTGAGGGTCGAGGCCGGCCGGGACTGCTGAGCTACGGGAAAGCCGAACCGCGTGAGGTAGACGTGGGCAAGCATGCTGCCTCCGCCGGTGTCCACCACGGAGGCCCGATCCGCCAGGTTGTCGAGGATGCTCCGGGCACCATCGAGTTCGCCGCGTCCCTGGGAGATGGCTGTCACTGCGAGTTTGGGATGGCGGGTCAAGGCGCCGCCGGTCGGTTCCAGTTCTCCCAGGAGGACCTTCAGGAGGGTGGACTTCCCGCAACCATTGGGTCCCAGCAGAGCGATGCGCATGCCGCGCTGGAGGCTGAGATCCAGGCTCCCAAGCAGTTCGTCGCCACCCGGATAGGCGAAGCGGATCGCCTCGGCCCGGATGAGCGCATCGCTGCGGTTGAGCCCTTTGGTGAAGGCTAATTCCTGGCGGATCTCCAGGCGGGTCCGGTCCTCCACGCTGCTTTTCAGATCCAGCACCTCCTCGATGCGGAGCTTGGACTTGCGGGTCCGGGCCTTGGCGCCCCGCCGCAGCCAGGCCATCTCCCGGCGCAGACGGTTCTGCATGTGCTCGGTGAGCCGGGCCTCGCGGAATTCCCGATCGGATTTCTCCAGCAGGTAGTCGCTGTAGCCTCCGTCATAGCTGCGGAGGGTCCCCTCCTCCAGTTCCAGCATCCGCGTCACCACAGCGTCGAGCAGGTGGCGGTCATGGGTGATCAGCAACAAAGCACCTTCAAAAGCCAGGAGCCAGCTTTCGAGCCGCTCCACCTGCTCGGGGTCGAGGTGGTTGGTGGGTTCGTCCAGCACGAGCACGTCCGGTTCCTTGAGCCAGGCCTGGGCCAGGGCCACGCGCTTCCGCCATCCGCCGGACAGGGACTCCACTTCCGCCTCCAGGTCGGCGAGACCCCAGGTGGTGGCGGCCGCCTTCAGGCGGGGCAGGAGGTCCCAGCCCCAGTGGTCGAGATTGTGCTCGATGGCTTGGAGTTCATCGAAGAGCCGAAGTTCCGCCTCAGCCCCAGCGCCGTGCAGGCTGTCGTGGATCTCCCGGTGCCGGGCCAGGAAGGCGGCATGGTCCGCCAGGGTTGCTTCCAGGGCCTCCCGGACCGTGGCGCCCCGGGCGAAATGTGGTTCCTGGCTGAGCCGGGCGATCCGGAGCCCCTGGGTAACCACCACGGCGCCCGCATCGGGGGTTTCGTCGCCGGAGAGCAGGCGGAACAGGGTGCTCTTGCCGGCGCCATTGCGGCCGATGAGCCCCACCTTCTCGCCCTGGAAGAGACCAAGACTCAATCCATCCAAACTGGCTGTCGCGCCATATCGTTTCGTGACATTAATCAAACTCAGGGCTATGGGTGGCAAGAAAGGCACCTCGGACCTTCCAGAATCCCATGGATGGGTTGATCCTTGCTCTCAAACTCTCCCGAGGCACCGATGTCCCTACAGGAAGAACTCCAGATGTCCTCGCTCCCTGCACCTGGAGTGCAGTTGATGCTCCAGCTGATGCTGACGCGCGAGGCCATCGTCCGCGTCCAGGAGCAGCTGTTCGAGGCTCATGGACTGACCATCCAGCAGTACAACGTGCTGCGCATCGTGCGCGGGGGCCCTGCCAAGGGCCATCCCATCTACGAGATCGAAGGCCGCATGATCTACCGGTTCGCCAACGTCACGCGCCTCGTGGACCGGCTGGAACTGCAGGGCTTGCTGAAGCGGGTGGCGGACCCCAAGGATCGCCGTGTCAGCCGCGTGGTCATCACACCGAAGGGTCGCCGCCTCATGGAACGGCTCGATGAGCCGGTCCATGCCATGGCGGCGCGCCTCACCAGTTGCTGCAGCGAGGAGGAATGCCTGAGCCTCGCCAGTCACCTGGAACGGCTCCGCGACCACTGCCTGAAACAGAACGGACTTCAGGACGAACTGGCGGAGGCCATCAGCTGATCGAGCAGGTCGTAAGCCTCGTTCTCTGAAACGCCCTCAAGCCGGACCCACCGCCCCGCGCCCAGATCCATCCAAAGTGCACGCGCGGCGGCATTCCACCAGCCTTGCCTGAGCGTTCGTGCCCCGGCCAGGTGGGCGGCCCCATTCAGTTGGGCTTCGCTGGGCCGGTTCACAGCCTGGATCACCCAGGGACCCCCATGGGGAGTGCGGAGCCGCAGCACTCCGTGCTGGAGGTACCAGCGACCTCCTGGCAGGCGCAGACGGATGTCGCCTGGACCCGTGACCTGGTCACCCAGACACGTGGTCGCCCCATCCTGTTCCGGGACCCACTTCACACCCGTGAAGGCGAGGGCGGCGCCTTCCCAGCCGACGCTGCCCAGATCCGACAGATCCGTGTCCCCGAGCTTGATGCGGAGTGCCGAGGCCGGAGCCTGATCGAAGGTGGGATCGATGGGAATCCAGCGATCCTTCAGGCGGACCTCCACCCAGAAATGCAGCCCTAGCAGTTCGCCCAGGCCCACCCAGCCGGTGACGCCCCGGGCCGGAACACCCAGGCGCCGGAGCAGGGCCACCGCAAGCACGCCATGTTCCGTACAGTCTCCCTGCGGGTGATGGCAGACCTCCAGGGCCGAGGCGAACCCAACGGTAAAATCCTTTTCAGTGATCCAGTCGAACACAAACGCGTTCACCCGACGCGCGATCGCCCAGCGGGACAGCTCTGGGGCCAGGGCCAGGCGCCGGAGCAGTCCGTCGAAGGCCGGGTCCTGGAACGGGACCAGCGGGCTGGGAGCCAGGAAACGAGCCTCGGCGGGGGATGGCGAACCCTTGCTGGGAGGCTGGGCCGCCTCCTCCAGGCTGGGTAGAGACGCTCGCCGCAGGCGCCATCGTCCCTTGGAGATCTGCGTCTGCTGGGCGTCCTCGGGAAGGCTGGGCAGGGGGCCTTCCCCCAGCAGGACGAGCTCCGGGAGCCAAGGCTGGAAGGGGTGAGGCGGGAGGGTCTGGAGGGTCTGTTCGAAGAAGCCCTCGCCAGAGCCTTTGTTTGAAAGGGGCGGTGGCAGCTCTGCCCGCTGGGTAAGCACCTCCAGCCCGCCCAGCTGCATTCGCTGACGGACCTCTCCCACCGTGGGCGAGATCCACAGCTCGACGGGATTGGTGGCCGACCCTTCCTGCTCTTCCCCCGTGAATCGCACCGCATCTGGAAACCCGGGAAGGGGGGACGCCCCCTGGAATTCCAGGCGGAGGGTGTTCCACTGCTGAACCGGAAAGGAGAAGGTGGTTGCCCGGACAGGCTGGTGCTTGCCGGCAGCTTCCTTCAGTCGGGATTCTAGCTCCTCCGGCCAGAGGAGCGCCCCGGTCGGGACTTCCTTCCGGGTGGCGGCGCCGTGGGTGGGCTGGATGGACAGGACGCCCGGCTCGCGGGGGGACCACTCGGCCCGCCCCTCAAAGGGCTCGGCAGAGAGCTGCAGGCGCCAGGTGAAGGTCAGCAGGCCCTCGGGGGTTTTCCGGGCGGTCTGGTTCACCTCTTCCCGAAGCTCCTGACCCATCCGGGACAGCACGACCCACTCCCGGGTGTGGACCTCGCGGACCTTCCCATCCAGCCTCGCCTCCTGGGTGGAGCCACCGACTTCCTGCCCACCGATCCATTGCCGGAAGGCCTGGGCCGAACTCGTCTGACCAAGAAGGGTCAGACAGGTCAAGGCTGATAACAATAGGGGGGATGCGCGCATCCCCCCAGTCTATCGGCCTGTTCGTGGATCAGCCGGCTATCCATGCGCCTCCGCCCTGGTGGCTGCCGCAGCCTTGTCCTACAGTGCCCGCAACCGGGAATTCGGCGCGGAGGGATCCTGGAGGGCCGTCCGCAGGTCGATCCGGGCAGACTGGAGGAATGCTCCGGACCTGCGAGGCGATCGTCCTGAAGGCCGTGCCCTTTGCCGAAGGCGGGGCGGTGGTGTCCTTCCTGTCTGAGCATGGCGAGCGCCTGTCCGGGCTCGCCAAGGGGGTGAAGAAGCCCACAGCCAAGTGGGTGGCGGCCTTCGAACCGCTGGGCATGGTGCGGGTCAGTTTCTTTGGCAAGGAGCAGACCGAATTGAAGCGCGTGACCCGCTGCGAACTGAACTTCAGCCCGCTCTCTCTGGGGCACCTGGAATCCAGTCTGGTGATGGCTTGCCTGGCGGATCTGTTCGACCGGGTGGCCCGGGAAGGCATCGAGGACGATCGGCTCTACCGACTGCTCAGCGCTTGCGGACGGGCGCTGAAGGCCGATCCCGACAATGCCCTCGGCATTCTCGCCTATGCGGAACACTGGCTGCTCCACTGCATGGGCCTGCTGCCTCACCCCCGAGTGTGCGGCCGGTGTGGGAACGAGACCGCGCCGCTGGTCTTCCTCAACCCGGAACGAGGGTGGTGCTGCTCCTCCTGCACGCCAGCGGATCCTGCGGAAGCCCTGCCTGCTGGCAGCCGGGACTACCTCAGGAACCTCAGAATCCGTGGTGCGGAGGCTGCACCCAGAGTGGATCCTGCGGACGAAGCCCAGCGGGCGGTCACAGCCCTCCTTCGAACCCGACTGCTCCACGAGTTGGGTGGGGGGCTGAGAAGCTACGACGTGCTCTGGCGTTCAGTCTGATTCTTTGCCTCTGGCGCCGAAGAGCCGATGGGACCCCCATGAACGAGAAAAGGGACATGGAACGGGTCGAGTCCGACCGGAAGCAGGGACCTGCGTCCAGGGTCCTGGTGGAGCTCACGCTCCTCCTGTTCCTGGGGGCGGTGGCCTATCTGCTGTTCCGCCGCGCGAGCGCCATCAGCCCGCTGGAGGGGGCCCTCCTGATTATTGGGACGGCGGGTCTCCTGCGGGGTGCCTTCCTTTGGTGGGACTGGCATCGGCGGTTGATCAAGGATGGCGCCCTCGTGGACTGGGTTCAGCGGATCCTCCACGGGGAGCAGGAACCGCAGGGGATGCCAGAGGGTCTCCGGGAACAGGACCAACGGGTTGCAGCGGCTCTGAATGGTCTGATCGAAGACCTGCAGGGGCGGCATTCGGACCTGGCGAACCTCCAACTGGCGATGACCCGGGACTGGCGGGAACTGGATGGCCTGCTGGAGGGGGTCCAGCGTGTGCATGAAACCGAGACGAAGACCCGCCTGCGGGGCAGTGCCCGCCTGGAAGCTCTGGGGCGGGAACTCAAGGCTGCCCTCGAAGACACCCTCCGGCTCGACCGGATCGAGCTGAACTACCGGTTGCGGGCCGACCAGTCCAAGCTGCAGGGACAAGCCTTTCGGAGCACGCTGGACCAGCTGCAGACTGGGTTGGATCAGTTCGAGAATCACCTGGAGGAGTTGCAGGACACCTTCCCTCGCCTGCGTCGCGAAGAGGATGCCCTGAGGCGGCTGGCGGATGCGGGACTGCGGCAGGGCGCCCGCCTGAACCTTGCGGCGAAGGGGCTGATGGACCATGCCTCCCGGCTGGTGGGCGATGCCCAGGCGCGCACGGAGTGGTTGCGCCGGCTGCGTGCGTCAGCTGACGGCGTGCGGGATCTCACCGAGGCCCTGGCCCGCCGCATGGAGGGGTTCCGGGATGAGGCGCAGGCGCGGATCCGTTCCTTCGGCGGAGCCCAGGGCTCCCTGGCGGACCTCGACCATGTGGCTCAGCAGACGGGGCTGTTGGCCGTCAATGCAGCGATCCTCGCCCAGCAGGAAGCAGGGAGTTCCGGAATGACCGCGATCGGGGAACGCCTGCGCTTCCTGGCCGATCAGACGACGGAGGGCGCCACCGGAATGGCACGGATGCTGGATGATTACCGGCACGGTCTGGAGCGGGAGACCGCAGGTTTGTGGGACCTCCAGGAAGTCACGCAGAGGCTCCTCTCTGAAGTCCATGAACTGCTGCGGACAGCCGGACACATGGACCAGCATGGGCAGGACCTGGAGCGCGCCCTGGAAAACCACCTGGGCCTTGTGGACCAGGTAAGCCAGACCTCTGAGCGCGCGGAGCTTTCCCTGCATGAGGTGGGCGCCCGGGCGATGGCCCTGGAAGCGGCCCACGGGCGGCAATGGGGGGTGGAAGCCAAGATTTCGCCGGAGCATGAGCGCCTTTCCAGGGTGAGCACCCGTCTGGCGGAAGTTGGCGACGGCCTGGCCCGCAGCAGCCAGCAGAACATCGACGAGATCTGGGATATCCATGCCCGCTACCAGGAGGTCCGGCGAACCGAGGCCTACCGGCAGGTTGCCTCCGGAGGCTTGCCGCGCCTGGTGGAGGCGCCCGAAGGTGCCGATGCGGTTTGGAATGGCATCGCCTGGGCTCGCGCTCGGCGGCGCTCCAGGATTGCGCAGAACGGCGGCCTGTTGCCTCCCTTTGGTTACCTTGATTCCGTTGGGAACCTGCAACTCCTGCTGCTTGGGCAGGATGCCCTCAGCCGTCCAGAGCCTTCGGCTCTGGACGCGTGGGCCTGTGATCCGACTGGTCAGATCTGGGATCTTCGCCTTGCGGGCTCTCTGAAGACCGAAAGCCAACGCCTCGCCCTGCTGGCCCTGATCAGGGAAAGCCAGGTTGCGGCCTGCTTCCCGGCCCTGGATATGCGGATCACCCGTGAAGGCGTGCGCCTCGGCCTGCCCCATCCCTATCCTGGACTGCCGGAATACCTGGCAGGCCTCAACCTGACTCTCGCGATGGACTCCGATCTCCAGGACCATCCCTTCCGGGAGGCTGGGCCCAGGGCAGCGAGGGTCCAGAGGCTGATTTGGATGGGACCTAACCAGGGTGGAGGCACATCCAATCCGTGGATCCGGCTTGCCCACGCCTGGATCCGGAATGGGCCTCACCATGAGAGCTGCCTGCCCTGGCTTGCCTATGAAGGCCAGCGCCCGCCCTGCCCCTGGTTGGAAGATGACGACCCTGAGGCCGTCCTGTCTGACCCGGTGCCAGTCCGTTGTTTCGGGCTGGGAGCCGACCCGGCCCCGTTGGCTCCGCTCCTGGAGCGTCTCCTCCGGGCGGGTGCTGTGGAAGGCCCTGGAGGCTTGGCCCTTTGCTCGATCAGCATCGGCCACCCCCATCCGGAGGCGTTGCTTCTGGCCTTGTTCCAGGCGGAAGCGGATCTGGCCGGCGCCTTCCACCCGGACCTCATCCCCTACCAGACCCGTTTGCGGGACGAGGTCCTAGGGGGCACCACGGGGGATCCCTACCGCGCGGGCTGGTCCCTGCTGGAGGATCTGCAGCGGGAAGGCTGGCTGATGCCCCTGCCTTCTGAATGAACCAAGCGGGCGCCGATGATGAGGTGATACCGTGGACCCGTGGATCAGGGCGTCGCTGTCCGCGAGGGCAGAGGAAAGTCCGGGCTCCGCAGGGTGCTGGGCCTGGTAACACCAGGGCGGGGCGACCCGACGGAAAGTGCAACAGAGAACAAACCGCCGATGGCCGCGCAAGCGGAACAGGCAAGGGTGAAACGGTGGGGTAAGAGCCCACCGCCGGACTGGCAACAGGACGGGCACGGCAAACCCCCCAGGGAGCAAGACCAAATA
>CAIQPH010000318.1 GCA_903873655.1 uncultured Holophagaceae bacterium
CATGTCATAGGCGGTGCCGTGCTGCTTCTGCAACTCGAAGGCGCGATCCAGCAGGGCCTCGGGGACACCGGGCAGCGAGGCGCCGCCATCGCCCTGGCTGGCGTCGTAGATGGGCACGCCGGGCTGCTTCTCCTGGAACACTTTGAGCGACTTGTTGATGAGGAACATGCGTGAGGCGGGTATCGCCATCAGCTTCCCCAGGTGATCGCTCACCGGGACGAGATTCGCCTCTGGAACGGCGAAAGCTGGGGTGTCGGGGGAGAGTAGTGCGGACATGGGACCTCCCGAGAAGGAAATGTCGCCCCTTCATGCAGTTGGGGGCGACAAGACGCCCCTTCAGGTTAGCAGTGGGGATCATCGGCTCAAGTTATAATGATTTATGCTTTGATTAATTGAGCTTATGGAATCAGTGGACGATCCAGGTGTTTGAAAGGCCTGGCCGAGGGGCCGGAGTAGTCCTCCACCCGCTGGCCGGAGCCGCGCAGCAGATAGCGGTAGCTGAGCAGGCCTTCGAGCCCCACGGGTCCCCGCGCATGGATGCGTCCGGTGCTGATGCCGACCTCGGCCCCGAACCCGTAGCGGAAGCCGTCGGCAAAGCGGGTTGAGGCATTGTGGAAGACGCCCGCCGCGTCCACTTCGGCCAGGAACCGGGCGGCCGCGTCCGGGTCGTCGGTGACGATGGCTTCCGTGTGGCCGCTGCCGTGTGTGCGGATGTGGGCCAGGGCTTCGTCCAGATCCGCGACCACCTTCAGGGCTAGCACAGGCATTCCATATTCCGCATCCCAATCGGCCTCCGTGGCCGCCTTCAGGTCAGGTGCGATGGCCCGGCAGGCTGGGCAGCCCCGCAGCTCCACGCCGCGGGGGACCAGATCGGCCACCAGGGCCGGCAGGAGCCGGGCCGCGGCCTGGTGGTGGAGCAGCACCGTCTCCACGGCGTTGCAGGCCGAGGGGTACTGCAGCTTCGCGTCGCGGACCAGCGCCACGGCCATGGCGGTCTCCGCGGCTGCATCGAGGACCATGTGGCAGATGCCTTCCGCGTGGCCCAGCACGGGAATTCGCGTGGCGGCCTGGATGCTCTGCACCAGGGCGTTGGAACCGCGCGGGATCACCAGGTCCACCAGATCGGGGCGCTGGAGGAGCGTCGCCACCGCCGCCCGGTCCGGCAGACCCTGGGCCGCGGCTGCCGGAAGTCCGGCCTCCCGAAGGGCATCCTGGACGACCTGCAGGAGCGCCGCGTTGGAGCGGCTCGCTTCGCTGCCGCCCTTGAGCAGCACGGCGTTGCCGCTCTTGAGGGCCAGGGCGCTGATCTGGATCAGGGCATCCGGCCTCGATTCAAAGATGACGCAGAGCACGCCCAGGGGACAGGTCACCCGCGTGAGCTCCAGCCCTTCGTCCAACTCCCGCCGCAGCTGTACCTGATTCAGGGGCTCCGGCAGGGCGGCCACGGCCCGGACGCCCTGGGCCATGGCGGCCAGCTTGGCGCCGTCCAGCTGGAGCCGCTGGAGGGCGGAGGCTTCGAGGGAATCAGTGGCAGCGGCCACATCCTCCGCATTGGCTTCGAGGATGGCCGGGGCTTGGCTTTCCAGGCGCTCGGCCAGCAGGTGGAGCACGGCGGCACGCTGCGCCGAGGTGGTGGTGGCCAGTCGGCGCGAGGCCTGCCGGGCCGCCTCCGCCAGGGTCTGGATCGCGAGCGCGGGGGTGGGTTCCGGAGTCATGGGCGGGCCCCCGGAGGGGCGGGAAGGAAGAGGGTCCCGACCGGGTCGCCCGCGAGGATCTGGTCCAGGATCCGGAAGACCAGACCCGAGGCCAGCACGACAGGCACACCCTCCCGGGCGGCTACCTGCGCAGCTTCCACTTTGCTGACCATGCCCCCCCGTCCGCGTCCCGAGGTGCCTTCCAGGTCGACCTGCAGATCGGCGCCGAAGGGGACTTCGGCCAGGGGTGTCGCATCCGGGTAGAGCTCGGGGTTCTTGGTGTGCAGGGCCGTCACGTCCGAAAGGAGCACCAGCAGGTCGGCCTCCAGGTGGGTGGCGACCAGGGCCGAGAGATGGTCGTTGTCGCTGAAGACAGGCGTGGAGCCGGAGAAGGTGCGTTCGAGTTCCAGCGTGGAGACGGTGTCGTTCTCATTAAGCACGGGGATCGCGCCAAGTTCCAGCAAGGTGTCCAGGGTATGCCGCAGGTTGGCGTGGCGGACCGGATCGGCGAAGTCGTCCTCCGTGAGCAGCACCTGGGCCGCGCAGAGCCCCATGCGGGCGAAGCCCTCCTGGTAGATGGACATGAGCTGGCCCTGTCCGGCCGCCGCGCAGGCCTGCTTCTGGGGCAGACCCTCAGGCTTGATGCCCAGCTGGCGGGCACCAAGCCCGATGGCCCCCGAAGAGACCAGGACCGGCTGGCCGCCCTTCCGGCGCACCTCGGCCACGGTCTCCATGAGGCCGTAGAGACGGCTGAGCGCAGGCCGGCCCTCGGCATCCAGGACGACCTGGGTACCCAACTTCACGACGATGCGCCGGGCCAGGTGGAGGCCTGCTCTGCCTGCGGGCAGGGCGCCTGGATTGGCTGAGGGTTCGGAGGTATTGGTCATGGGAACTCGTGGAAAGAAAAACCCCCAGGTCGGTGTGCGACCCGGGGGTGGATGTGAGCAGGCCGTGACGGCGATCGGCTCAGACCCCTCCTGCCGGTGCATCGGAGGTGGGCTGGCTAGGCGGCGGGTTAAGGGTCGCGACAGGAATCATGACCTGCCCAGTGTGACGAAAGGGGCCGGGGGTTGCAACCGGGGATGGCCGAAGGTTCTCCTCGGACTGCCTCTTCCTCATCGGCCTTCCCGTGTTTCAGCTTCAAACAGGATTTGGAGACGGGGCTTAACGGTCCCTGGGGGGTGCGGCAGCAACAGGGCCAGCCCCTCTTTCGCGGTGGCCCGGCCCTTTCCAGCCGCTCCCGCGAGGTTGTAGGCCTGAGCCAGCGAGAGGAGGAAGGTGGGTTTTCGGTGATGAGTCTGGGCGACCAAGCGTTCCGCGAACGTGACCGCCAGCCCCGGGTCGCGCAGGCGCGCTGGGCGCACCGTCAACAGGGCCGCCGTGGCGTTGTCCAGGATCGGGATCGGCGCATCGTCAGCCTTGGCTATCTTGCACAGGGACGCCAGGTTCTCCGCGGCCAAACCCGCGCCGTCGCCTCCGGGATGCAGGCCCTGCTTCAGGCTGCCGGCCACCACCTTCTTGTGGGCCAGCTCCGCGACCCAGCCCTGGTTTTCCGGGTGGGCAGCCACAAGGCGCTCCAGGATCAGGATGGAGCGCCCGACCAGCGCCATAGCCCTGGGCCGGTGCTCCGACAGGCCATGGCTGGACCCATTCAGCGCAGGGTCCATCATGTCCAGGTAGGTGAGGGCCTCGTCGAACAGCTCCACCACGAGGTCGTACTGGGCCCGGGCATCCTTGGCATCAGCCGCCGCGTAGAACGCATAGATGTCGCTGGCCTGCCTGAAAGCCGCGAGCGCCGCTGGATAGTCCCGGGCCTCGGAGAGGGCCTTGCCGAGTTTTCGGTAAGTAGTGGCCATCCCGCGGCGAACCGTGGCCGTGCCCTTGTCGGCGGGGGGCAGGCCTTCATAAGCGACGAGGGCCAGGTGGTACTCCGCGATGGCTTGCGCAGGGTCCTTCTCGACCAGTATGTTGCCGATCTTTAGGTGGTCGATGGCCAGTGCCCGCTTCGAGCGTGTGTAGCCTGGATCGACCGTGAGCGCCCGCAGCGAGAGCTCAAGGCCCTTGCGGTACATCTGGAGGGCGCCTTCGGGATCGCCCAGGCTGGCAACCCCGCTTTGTCCGAGCTGGTCCCCCAGGCAGCCATAGGTGGAGGAGACTTCCGCGATCTGGGCTGCCGTTGGGTTCGTGTGGGCGAGCAGAGCGTTGAAGGTGTTGACGGCTTCGCGCATGGACGCGAGGGACGCCTGAGTGCGGCCGATCCCGAAGAGGATCTCGCTGCGGGACCGCTCCGCCAGGGCCAGTGGGCCAAGCACCTCGGGGCTCATGGGGCTGCCCTGCTGGAGCGATTTCCCAATGGTGACGGCCTTGTCGAGGCTGACCATGGCCCCCTCGGAATCCCCGATGTTCTGGTCGTAGGGGTTGCCCTGCAGGTTGCCCAGGCGCGTGTAGGCCTGGACCAGGTCCAGCCGGGTCAGGTGGTCACCTGCGGCATCCCTGGCCATGCGGTCCAGGTGCTCCAATACGCGCCCCACCAGCAGCCTGCGGACGGGTGTGGAGCCCGGCAATTGCTTGACGGCCTCGTCGATCTCGGAGAGCAGACTGTTGCTGAGCTGCCTCAGGTCCTGGGAGCGGGCCTCGGCCCTCCGGCGTTCCTTTGTCGCCTTGCGGTACTGCCAGAGCGCGCCGGCAAGCCCCGTCACCAGGGTCACCAGCACTAGGGTGGCGGCACCCAGACCCAGCCTGTTGCGCCGCATGAACTTGGTGGCCCGATAGCGCAGGGTCCCTTGTCGGGCCAGGACCGGTCGTCCTTCCAGGTAGGCCTGGATATCCCCCGCGAACTCGTCGACCGAACGGTAACGATCCTGCGGCTCCTTGCGCAACGCCTTGAGGATGATGGCATCCAGATCGGCATCGGGCCGCATAGCAGAGAGCGAAGCGATGCTCGGCTTCGGAGGCGGCTCCGTGCAGATCACTCGCAGCATCTCAGCGGTGCTGCCTTCCTTCAATTCGTAAGGTGGAACCTCTGCTAACAATAGAAAGAGCAGTACTCCTAGGGAATACGTATCCGAAGCGGTGGTGATCGTTTCGCCCAGCACCTGCTCGGGGCTTGCATAGCTCGGCGTGAACGACTGCAATCCAGCACCACCGACTTTAAAAAGCTCCTGAGTACGTTTGTACACGCGTTTCACGTTCTCAATCTGAGTTTCCAGATTTGACAAATTGGCGACATCCATTTGAACTAATTTCTGACCTTTAGTTACCTGCTGACCCACTTCAACCAAAATATTGCGGATACGACCGGGAGCCGAAGGAGCTATACTGTTTTTTGCTTCAGGTTGAACGGTAGCAGTAACATCATAGATTTGATCCACATTGCGTTCAATGGTTGTTGTTAACCGAACATTTGGTATCTCAGCAACGACTGCCTCGGTTTTTTTAGTTTTGCTGCACGAAGTCAAACCGATAACCAGTGCGAGAAGGAACATTCCAACTAATTTAATCTTTTTCATATTCGTCTTTTTAGTATTTTATTTTTTAATATATTTCTTTTTAGTTTTTTCCTAATAATTTTTCAAGGTCTGCTTTGGCCGACAGATAATCGAAAATGGACTGATTGTACATTAA
>CAIQPH010000319.1 GCA_903873655.1 uncultured Holophagaceae bacterium
AGAGCGAACGCAGAGAAGTTGAAGCAGCCATCGAGAGAAAGCGCCGTGAAGAGGAAGACCGGCTGCGCCGTATCGAGGAAGCTCGCCGGTTCGACCTCTGGAGTCGAGTTGAGGACTTCACCCTTATATGCCGCGCCAAGGACTACCTCCAGTCCGTGGAGGGCTGGGCAAGGGCAACAGGAGTCGACCTTCAACCTGAATCCGAGATGAGCCACTGGCTCGAATGGGCCAGGAGCTACCTGCCAGCATTTCAGTGATTTCGAATCCCTCTCTCTCCGCCCTTCACAATTGAGCCCGCCAGATGGCGGGCGCGATGTGGCGGAGAGAGAGGGATTCGAACCCCCGAACAGGTTTCCCCGTCTCCGCATTTCGAGTGCGGTGCCATCAACCACTCGGCCATCTCTCCGGAGCGACTATTCTACCTAAGCGCTGGCTAGAATCCAGCATTGGGGGCTGCCATGAGGACGGTTCGAGGCATGCTGGTGGGTTTCGCGGTGATCACGGCCGGGTTGGCCCAGGAGGCGCCGCTTACCCTGACCGATGCCGGGGCGGACCGGTTCGCGGCTCTCGTGCTCACCTGTGTGCACCGGGAGTACCCCAACAAACTCGATCACGTGATGAGCGGGGTCGGCGAGGTGAAAGTTCCCAAGGAGCTTCATCCCGCGTTCTACGGGTGCTTCGACTGGCATTCCTCGGTGCACGGGCACTGGATGCTCGTGAAGCTGTTGCGGGATCATCCGGGCATGGCTCGGGCGGCGGAGATCCGCGCCGCCTTGGATGAAGACCTCGCGCCGGATCGCATAGCTGCAGAAGTGGCTTACCTGGGGCAGGGCAACCGCCGGAGCTTCGAACGGACCTATGGCTGGGCGTGGCTGCTCAAGCTCTCGGCGGAGCTGCAGAGTTGGGAGGATCCGGCCGCGGCGCGTTGGGCCAAAGCCCTCCAGCCCCTGGCTGATGAGCTGGTCAACCAGTTCAAGCTCTTCCTGCCGAAACAGACCTACCCCATCCGCACCGGTGTCCACCCCAACACTGCCTTCAGCCTTGAATTGGCCTTGGACTTTGCTCGCATCACCCATGACGAGGCCTTCGAGGCTCTGATCCTGGAGCGCGCCCGGACCTGGTACGGTAGGGACCGCTTGGGACCCCTGGTCTGGGAACCCGGGGGCGAGGATTTCTTGTCCCCCTGCCTGGAGGAGGCGACCCTGATGTCGCGGGTATTGTCCCGCCCCGCCTTCCATCGATGGTTCGGTGGCTTCCTGCCGGATTTCCCGGGGGGCCTTAAGCCTGCCGTCGTCTCCGACCGCACGGACCCGAAAATCGTCCACCTGGACGGCCTCAACCTAAGCCGAGCCCGGGCCCTGTACCACCTGGCCGCGGCGCTGGGCCCGGGAGATCCACGCTCCACGAAATTGCGCCAATTGGCGGATCGCCATGCCCGGGCCTCGCTGCCCCACCTCGCCTCGGGGAACTACGAGGGCGAGCACTGGCTGGCCACTTTCGCCGTGCGCATGCTGTCGGAGCGTTGACGAAGAAGGAGTCTAAGCCTCAGCGGACGAAGGCCCATCGGCACTGGTGAGGGCCAGCACATGGGAGAAATAATTCTGGTCTTCCGTCAGGATGTGCTCCTTGACTAGGTCCTTGGTCAGGAAGCCGACCAGTTTGCCGAAGTCCAGCTGGCCTGACTGGATAGCTTGCTGGAATGCCGC
>CAIQPH010000320.1 GCA_903873655.1 uncultured Holophagaceae bacterium
CTGGGGCGGCATGGCCTCCAGGCGCTCCAGCTCCTCCAGGGCCTTGGCCTTGGCCTCCACGGGCATCCCGGCCGCCTCGATCTGGTCCTTGAGCCGGGTGGACTCGTCCTTCTCCTCCTTCTTGCCCAGCTCTTGCTGGATGACACGCATCTTCTCGTTCAGCACGTACTGCTTGTGGTCCTGGTCCAGACGCTGGCGGGTCTTCTCGTCGAGCGTGCGGTCCACCTCAGACCGGGCGGCGTCCAGCTCCAGCAGGTGCATGAGGGCCTCGAGCCGTGGCTCGATGTCCACCTGTTCGAGGATCTCCTGCTTCTGCTTCACCTCGGCGGGCACCAGGCCCGCCACCGTATCGATGGCCTTGCCCAGGGACAGCTCGCGGATCTGATCCATGCTGAGCAGTCGCGAGGCGTCCGAGTTGCGACCCAGGAAGGTCTCCACGGCCAGATGGAAGGGCTGGAGGGTCCCCAAGGCGACCGCCGCGGGTTCCGGCAGCAGGTAGGCCTCGGCCTGGATGACTTCGCCGCTGTCATCGTAGCGGCGCAGGTTCACCCGGGCGATGCCCTTCACGCCCACCTTGTAGTAGTCCTTGGGCAGGGCGATGACCGACTCCACCAGGGCCAGGGTGCCGATGGCGAAGAGGTCCTCCTGGCCCGGTGTCTCCACCTTGGCGTCCTTCTGGGTGAGCATCAGCAGGTGGTCGCCCGCCTTGATGGCCAGCTCCAGGGTTCGCACGGAAGCCGCCCGTCCGACCACGAAAGGTACCCGTGCGCCGGGAAAGAGCACCATGTCCCGGATGGGAATGGCCGGCAGCGTGAGGGTTTTGGGAGTGGCCAAGGGGCGCCTCGGTTCAGCCCGCGGCGGAGATCGGCTGGGACGGCAGCCCCATCACTTCCTCCACCTTCTGGCGGGTGATGCGCAGGGTCTCGCGGGCGGTGCGCTTGTCCGAGGGCAGCTCGTACATGGGTTCCAGCAGGATCTGCTCCACCAGGCTGCGGAGGCCCCGGGCGCCCAGCTTGCGGGTGAGGGCCTGCTCGGCGATGGCGTCGATGGCGCCCTCCTCGAAGCTCAGGTCCACGTCATCCATGTCGAAGAGCTTCACGAACTGCTTGGTGATGGCGTTCTTGGGCTGGGTGAGGATGGCCACCAGGGCCTCGCGGTCCAGGGGTGTGAGGCCCGCCACGACAGGCAGGCGGCCCACCAGCTCGGGGATGAGGCCGAACTTGATGATGTCCTCGGGCTCCACCAGGCGGAGCATGTTCTCCTTGTCCTCTTTCGAGGAGGGCGTTGAGCCGAAGCCCACGGCCTTGGCGCGGATGCGCTGCTTGATGATGTCCTCGATGCCCACGAAGGCGCCGCCGCAGATGAACAGGATGTTGCTGGTGTCCAGCTGGATGAACTCCTGGTGCGGGTGCTTGCGGCCGCCCTGGGGCGGCACGTTGGCCACGGTGCCTTCTACCAGCTTCAGCAGGGCCTGCTGCACGCCCTCGCCGCTCACGTCGCGGGTGATGCTGGGGTTTTCGCTCTTGCGGCCCACCTTGTCGATCTCGTCGATGAAGACGATGCCCCGCTGGGCCCGCTCCACGTCATAGTTGGCCGCCTGGAGCAGTTTGGTGAGGATGTTCTCCACGTCCTCCCCGACATAGCCGGCCTCGGTCAGGGTGGTGGCGTCCGCCATGGCCAGGGGCACGTCCAGGAACCGGGCCAGGGTCTGGGCCAGCAAGGTCTTGCCAGTGCCCGTGGGACCCAGCAGCAGGATGTTGCTCTTGGACAACTCCACTTCCGTGGCGCCAAGGGCCTTCCGCGGGGTCAGGATGCGCTTGTAGTGGTTGTAGACCGCCACGGCCAGACGCTTCTTGGCCGCCTCCTGGCCGATGACGTAGTCGTCCAGGAAGGTCTTGATCTCCTTGGGACGGCTGAGCCGGGCTTCATGCTTGCCCAGGGGCTTGCCCTGGCGGCTCATGCGCAGCTGGAGCTGCCCGGCCTCCAGGCACTCGTTGCAGATGAAGGCCTCCGGCCCGGCGAGCAGCTGCTCTACCTCATGGGGCTCTTTGCCGCAGAAGGAGCATTTTTGTTCGCGCTTGTATTTGTTCATGCTGCACCTCGTGTGCAGCACCCCTTCGGGGCTTCGCTGCGCAAAGTGGCACTTCGCTCCTGCTTCGTGCTCACTCAGATACCTCCTGTAGGGGGCCGGACTATGCTACATCGTGAATGGTCTTGAGTTCCAGGATCTCGAAGCGGCGGATTCCCGCGGGTATCTGGACGCGGACCTCATTGCCCTCCTCCAGTCCCACGAGCGCCATGCCGATGGGGGAACTGATGCTGAGATGCTGGGGATAACCATCCAGTTCCTCCGGGAGCACGAGGGTGTAGGTGAACTCCTCTTCGGAATCCAGGTCCAGGATCGTGACTTTGGACCCGTAGGCCGCCCGGGACTTGGGCAGGCGGCTGATATCCAGGCTGGCCACTTCGGAAATGCGCTTCTCCAGGGTGACGAGCTTGTTCTGGTACATGTCGCGCTTGGCCAGGGCCTGCTCGTACTCGGCATTCTCGGACAGATCACCCTGCCCGGCCGCCCGGGCGATCTCCTGGGGGATGTCCACCAGGAGGGCTTGCTTGATGGCCTTGAGTTCCTTCTCGAGCTTCACGAGCACGTGCTTGGGCATGGGGATTTCCAGGAAAGGGTGGAGAAAAAAAAGGCGGGCCGAAGGGCCCGGTCAAACAGAGAAGGTTTGCACTGATTCTATCCACTCCTGGGGCGGAAGCGGGGACGGAAGAGGAGGCGCCGACCTGGGGCGGGTTTTGAACCGACGGTGCATCCAGAACCACCAGCGGGGGTCCTTCCGGACCTGGACCTCGATCCGGGCCGTCATGAGCTGGGTGGCCACCCAGGCATCTCTGGATGCATCGCCGGTGACCGGCACCTCGAAGGGGGGGTCGAACCGCACAGTGATGGTGCCGTCTTCATTCGGCCAGCTGAAGACCGGGAGCACTGGCAAGCCGTACCGGGCGGCCAGACTGCCCGCCGTGCCGAAGGTGGAGGCCCACTGGCCCAGGAAGCGGACGAAAACGCCGCTGGTGAGGGCATCCTGGTCCAACAGGAAGCCTACGCCGCGCCCAGCCTTGAGGGCGCGCAGCGTCTCCCGCATGGCGCCATCCTTGAGGATCACTCGGTTGCCGAACCGGGTGCGGAAGCCCAGGGAAATGGGCTCCAGCAGCGGGTTGTCGAGTTCGCGGCCGATGACATCCAAGGTGCGCCCGTGGCGGCTCTGGGCCAGGGCGATGGCCTCCCAATTGCCATAGTGCCCGGTGAGCTGGATGAAACCTTTGCCCCCGGCCTGGGCGGCGTCGAAGTGCTCCAGCCCTTCCACCCGGATCCAGCGGTCGAGTTCCTCCGGCGAGGCCTGGCGAAGGCGCAATAATCCAACGAAAAGGGCCCCGAAGTGCCGGAAGCAGGCTTTCGACAAGGCGCGGGATTCGGCTTCAGAAAGACCCAGGTTGGCCAATCGAAGGTTATCGCGGACCACCCGCCGATGCCGCGGATCCAGCAGGTAGAAAAGCGAGCCCGCCGCTTCTCCCACAGTCTGAAGGGTCGTGAGGGGCAGCCGACCCAGAAGGGCGTCCAGGAGACGGAAGGCACCGTACTCCAGGCGGTGCTGGAGGGTGGGCCGGGGATGTGGAAGGAGGTCCGCCAAGGTCCGGGAAGCCTAGAAAAAAGGCGCCTCGAGAATCCGAGGCGGCCGGGTTCCAGTCTACCAGATGCGTCACAGCGCCAGGGATCTCCGCTCCTTCCAGGCAGTTTCAAACAGGTCCTGCACTCCGGAGGGGCTCAGCACGCTGGCCACGAGCCTCGCTGCCCCGGCCGCGATATGGCGCGCCAGGGCATCATCGGATCGGAGCCTCTGAAGGGTCTCCCCCAGGGTGGTCCGGTCCACGAGGATGCAGTTTTCACCATCGACCAGCTGCCCATGCCAGCATTCCTCCCAGGTCGGTTCGAACAGGATGGGAACCCCGCCGAAGGTGCCTGCCCACAGGTACCGGTCCCAGGAGGTGGTGTTCCCGTCAGTGTCCACGAGGAAACGGTGCTTGTTCATCTCCTCGAGCGGTTTTTTGGGGGCCACGAGCCCCTCCCGCTGGATCTGGGCATGGAACTCGGGTCCACCCTGAACGAGGCGGGTGAGCCGGCATTCGGTCCTTGGAAGGGTCGCCGCCAGGCGGCAAAGCACTACTCGCGTATTCTTCTGCAAATCGGGGGACCCGGTGTCCGCCCCCAGGAAGTACATTTTATCGGTCTTGGACCCCCAGGGCAGAGGCCTGGGAACGCGTCGCCGCCTCTGCATCAGGTAGGGATTGGGGAGCAGGGCGTTCCTGGCCCCTTTGTGCCGAGCGAAGCAGAATATGGCCTCAGGCATGTCAGGATCGCAGCCATCCCCAAGGTCCACGGGAACCTCATGGAAGACGATGGAGGGATCCTTCTGGATGAGCCGCCAGAGTGCCCCTGCGACAGTCCGCCAGCGCATCTCGTTGCGCTGGATCTGATGGCCGGTTTCGAAGCGCAGGCGCAGCTTGTCTCCGAATTGCTTCCGGTCATAGGACCACCACACCAACAGATCCCGACTGGCCAGCCGTGGGTCCGGGGAGGGCTGCACGCGGACGGCCATGGGCACGTAATCTTCCATGAACCTGCGGACGGCCTTCTGGGGGCGAAGCGCCCAGTAGAGCGGTGAGCGAGGCGCCCAGCGCGAAAACTCCGTGAAAGCTTCGGAGACAGGCAGGGTATTCATCATCGAATTCACGGCTGACTCCCGTGGGGGGGGGATGAAGCATGGCCCAGGTTCAGCCGAGCCGCTGCCGGAAGTAGGCGATGGTCTCTTTCAGGCCGTCATCAAGCGAGACTCTGGGTTCCCACCCAAGCAGGGCCACTGCCTTGGAAACATCAGGGCACCGCTGCTTGGGATCATCCATGGGCAGGGGCTGGAAAACGAGCTTGGAGCTGGAGCCGGTGAGCCTAATCACCGTTTCAGCCAGCTGGAGCATGGTCGTCTCCGTCGGGTTGCCGAGGTTGATGGGTCCCGTGGTCTGCTCCTGCTCCATGAAGGCGATCAGCCCGCCGATCAGGTCGTCGACATAGCAGAAGGATCGCGTCTGCTGGCCTTCCCCGTAGATGGTGATGTCTTCCGCCCGGAGAGCCTGGACGATGAAGTTGCTCACGACGCGCCCGTCGTTGGGGTGCATCCGGGGCCCATAGGTGTTGAAGAGACGAGCCACCCGGATGTCGGTGGCATATTCGCGGTGATAGCTGTAGAACAGGCTCTCTGCGCATCGCTTGCCTTCGTCGTAGCAGCTGCGGATGCCCATCGGATTGACATTGCCCCAGTATTCTTCCGTCTGGGGATGGACCTCGGGGTCTCCATAAACCTCCGAGGTCGAGGTCTGGAGGATGCGAGCCTTGGTGCGCCGGGCCAGCCCAAGCATGTTGATGGATCCATGGACGCAGGTCTTGATGGTCTCCACCGGGTCCCTCTGGTAGTGCACCGGCGACGCTGGGCAGGCCAGGTTGTAGATCTGGTCGGTCTCCAGATGAACCGGCAGGGTGACGTCGTGGCGGATCACTTCGAAATAGGGATTCTTCCGCAGGGGCAGGAGATTCTCCTTGGTGCCCGTGAAGAAATTGTCCAGGCACATCACCTCATGCCTGAGCCCCAGCAGCCGCTCGCATAGGTGTGACCCGAGGAAACCGGCACCGCCTGTAACCAATATTCTTTTCATGTGCCAGGCCCTTCAGAATTGGGTTGAGACGGTGATCACCAGGGGTCTGAGTTGCGCAAGATCCAATGAAGAAAGTTATCAGGTCTTTTCCCGTGAGAGCGGCATGGTCATGCAGCGGGGGCCGCCGCGGGCCCGGCTCAGTTCACTGGCCTCGATCTGGATCAAGTACTTGCCCCCGTCCAGAAGGTCCAGGCTGGCTTCCATGAGCACCTGGGCCGCCGTTACCACGCGATAGCCGGCCCGTTCGAGCGCCTCAGCGGTGGCAAGGTTGCGGCCATAGCTGGTGATGACTCCCGGGGCGAGGCAGAAGGCGTTGGCGCCGTCGGTCCACTGCTCCCGCTGCTGGAGGATGGGGTCCTGCCCGCCGCAGAAAATGGGTTCCAGCTCAATGCCCACGGCCTTTAGCGACTTGAGCAGGCTGGGCTGGGTACTCATGCGCAGCTCGCCGCGGCGCAGGTCGACTGAGGTGACGTTCAACAGCTCCCGGCTGCCGTCCAGGAAATAGGGCGGGTAGACCAGGCACTCATCCTCGCTGGTGCGGGTGAAAATGGTGTCGAGGTGCATGGCGCTGCGCTTCTTCGGCATGAGCACCATGAGCAGGTGGTCGAAGCTGCTTTCGTCCACCGCCCGGTGGGTCCGCAGGCTCTCGGCCAGCAGGTGGATCGCATCGGCCTGGGTGCGCTCGCTGCAGCCCACGGCCAGCACCTTGGGGCTGAGCACCAGGATGTCACCGCCCTCCAGGCTCACCGGCGCCTTGATCTCGCCACGAATTAACGGGGTCACCTGGTCAAACCACTTGTCCTGGTCCGTGTGGTGCCGCAACCGGGGATGGTGCCGGAAGACATAGCTGAGGATGAGGGGCTCCCGTTCCCGCGCCCAGGTGGCCATGGAGTTCACGCTGTAACCGTCGCCGATGACCGAGGCCGGATCCCGCATGAACAGCAGGTTAGGGATCGGTCGGACCCGGTAGTCGAACTCTTCCTCCCAGCGGGTGTGGCTGGGCATGTCCTCCCAAGGCACACCGCCAATGACGCTACGGGCGGCATCCGCCGGGTTCATGTCCCGCAACAGGGCGCAGGTGTCAACCGGCAGACCCACCAGTTGCCTCAGGTCCTCGATGAAAGCCAGCTTCACGCCCTCGTCCTGGAGGGCTTCGATGAAGAGGTCCTGGATGTCCAGGACCTCTTCGGCCACCTTGGCGAGCACTTGCCGGAACTGACCATGTTCCTTGCGGGCCAGATCGCCGTAGAGGATGTCGTCGAAGAGCAGTTTCTCCATCATCCCGGGCACCATCAGGTCCACCTCGGGGCCCGGATTGTGCACGACCACCTGCCGGAGGCGGGTGGTCTCGGAAAAGACCGAAAGTTGGATGGGTTGCATGGGGGTCCTTGGATCGAGAACTCGCAGCGTACCACGCGGGTCCGAGCCACATGCCCCGGCGGAAGACGACCTTTGACAATGCGCCAATTGGGATCAGTCCCCGGCCACTCAATGGACCCGCAGGTTTAGTATATCCGACTAAATTAGTCAGAATTTTCTTGAACCCTCCCGGGTCCGGGCGTAGCCTGAACCTTCCAACCGAAACCACTGGGGCGAGTCCCCACATTGGAGGCACCATGGCCGCATTCGTCACCCAGCCCGCACCCGACTTCAAGGCCGACGCCCTCGTCAACGGCGAGTTCAAGCAGGTCTCGCTCACCGACTACAAGGGCAAGAAGGTCGTTCTGTTCTTCTACCCCCTCGACTTCACCTTCGTGTGCCCCACGGAGATCCTGGCCTTTGCCGATGCCAGCAAGGAGTTCGAGGCCCGGAACACTCAGGTCATCGGCGTGAGCGTTGACTCCAAGTTCAGCCACCACGCCTGGGTCAACACGCCCCGGAAGGAGGGCGGCATTCAGGGCGTCACCTTCCCCCTGGTCTCCGACCTGAACAAGACCATCGCCCAGGACTACAACGTCCTGCTGCCCATCGGCATCGCCCTGCGCGGCCTGTTCATCATCAACAAGGACGGCATCCTGAAGCACATCACCGTGAACCACAACGACCTGGGCCGCAGCGTCGAGGAAGTCCTGCGCCTCCTTGATGCCATTGACTTCAGCGAAGAACACGGCGAAGTCTGCCCCGCCAATTGGCACAAAGGCCAAAAAGCAATGAAGCCCACTGCCGATGGGTTGAAAGCCTACGTCGCCACCAAGTAGTCCGGCAGGAAGCTAACGAAGCGGGCGCCTTGCGGCGCCCGCTTCGTTTCGGTCCGGTTAAACTGTGGCACCCATTTCTGCGAGCAGCCAGTTGCGGCAACCCACGGAATACCCCGTTCCTCCTATTGGCCTCCGCCAAGCCCGCGGCTGGCCCTGGCGAACCCTCGGACGAACCTACCTGCAGCTGTCTGGCTGGCGGATCGAAGGCAGCTTCCCGGAAGCAGCCAAGGTCGTCGCCGTCGTCGCCCCCCATACGTCGAACTGGGATTTCACCCTGGGGGTGGCGGTGGTCTTTGCGGTGGAACTGCGGGTCTTCTGGCTCGGCAAGCACTCCCTCTTCAAAGCCCCCTTCATCGGTTTCCTCAAGTGGCTGGGCGGTATCCCGGTGGATCGCAGGGCCAGCCATGGTGTGGTGGGCGCCTGCGTACAGGCCTTCAAGGCGGCCCCCGCCCTGCTGCTGGCTTTGGCGCCGGAAGGAACGCGCAAAGGCGTGAGCCGGTGGAAATCGGGGTTCTATTCCATCGCCACCGGGGCCGGCGTGCCCATCCTGCCCGTGGCCTTCGACTTCCGGGAGCACCGGGTCCACCTGCTGCCCCTGTTCCAGCCCAGTGGCGACATGGACCAGGACCTGCCGCGCATCCAGGCCCTGTTCGCCACTGCCCATGGCCTCAATCCCCGGCCGGTGGAGAGCCCCGAGTGAGCTCTGCGGAAAGGTCGGCCCCAGAGGCGGAGAGATGAACCCGGCCAAGAGGATCTTCCGGGCGGATGGCCTGCTGCTACTCACTGCCCTCATCTGGGGCTTCGCCTTCGTGGCGCAGCGGAGTGGCATGCGGGACATCGGGCCCTTCGCCTTCAACGGCGTCCGCTTCGCCCTGGGCACCCTGTCCCTCCTGCCCCTGCTCATCCTGGGGAAGCGGCAGGCCAGGTCCAGCCAAGAGGAGGAGGGCGCTGGCCTGGGCCCCCTGGCGAAAACGGGCTGGGCGGCGTTGGCGGGCCTCGTCCTCTTCCTGGGGGCCAGCCTGCAGCAGGTGGGCCTGGTGTATACCACCGCCTCCAACGCCGGGTTCATCACCAGCCTCTACGTGATTCTGGTGCCCCTGATCGGCGCCTGCCTCGGCCGACCCTCGGGGCTCCGGATCTGGATGGGGGCAGTGCTGGCCGTGATCGGCCTCTTCATCCTCAGCATCGGCGCCGGCTTCGCCATGGCCCCCGGAGACCTGCTCCAGCTGGTGGGCGCCTTCTTCTGGGCCGGTCACATCCTGCTCATCAACCGCCTGGTGGATCGCATGGAGGCTCTGGAGATCGCAGTGGGCCAGTTCGCCACCTGCTCGCTCCTGAGCCTGGGGGTGGCCCTGATCCGGGAGCCGGCTCCTTTCGCGGGCTTGGGACCGGCGGCCATTCCCATCCTCTACGGCGGGCTGCTGTCCATTGGTGTGGCCTACACGCTCCAGATCGTGGCCCAGAAGACCGCCCATCCCGCCCACGCTTCCATCATCCTGTCCATGGAGGCCCTGTTCGCAGCCATTGGCGGCGTCCTGTTCCTGCGAGAGCCCTTGACCCTGCGCCTGGCCCTCGGTGGAGTGCTGATGCTCACCGGCATGATCATCTCCCAATTGGAACCAAGCGCCGTCCCGTCCGGCGAGGACCACGATGGCCTGGCCTCCAGCATCATCGAGCACGCTGTCGATGGCAGTGAGGAGTAGGCTCGCTTGATCTTGTTCCATACTCCGAAGACGACCGCTTTCGGAGCCCCGTGACCACGACCATGATCAGCCCCCGCACCCTCGTCCTGGGCGGCGGCCTTTCCGGTCTCCTGGCCGCCTGGCACCTGCGCCGGCAGGGCCGGGAGGTGGACCTGTGGGAGGCTTCCCCGGCGGTGGGCGGCTGGGTGCAGACGCTTCCCTGGCCCGGTCCGGCGGGAGAAGCCGGCTTTGTGGAGCGCGGCCCCCAGGCGCTGCGGGTGGGGCATGGCACTGCGCTGGAGCGCCTGCTGGGCGAGCTGCGCCTCGGGTTGCATCCAACCAGCCCCAAGGGTCCGCGTTGGATTGGCAAGGAAGGACGGCGGCACACCAGTCCGGCCTCCCTCGCAGGCCTGCTGCGGGCTCCCGGACTCGGGCTCGGTGGAAAGTTGCGGATGCTCACGGAGCCCTTCATTCCAGCTGGGGACGGTCCCGAGGAAACCCTGCACTCCTTTTTCGCCCGCCGCTTGGGCGTGGGCTTCGCCCGGGAACTGCTCCCGGCCTTGGTGGCGGGCGTCCTGGCGGCACCGTCGGAACGCCTCGGCATGGACATGCTGCCCCGCCTGCGTGAGCTGGAGGGCCGGGGCGGTCTCCTGCTCGGCGGTCTGAGGGCGGGACGCGAGCGGAGCCGAGTGCCTGTGGGCGGAACGGGGGCGCTCCCGTGGGCTCTCGCTGCGCAGCTTGGCTGCGTGCACACGAACCGCGCAGCCCGGGGCCTGGAGTCCCTGCCCGGAGGACGCTGGCGGATTCACGGTGATGGCCTGACCTCCGAGGCGGAAGCCGTGGCGCTGGCTCTGCCCGCCCGCTCCGCCGCTGAACTGCTGAGGCCGGTGGCACCCGGATCCGCCCAGATTCTTGAAACCATTCCCCAGCTGGATCTCCGCGTGTGGCACAGCCGCCACGCGAAGGTGAAGGGCTGGGAGCGGGACATCAGCCTGCTCGTCCATCCACCCGAGGGGCGCGGCCTGCTTGGCGCTGTCTCCCTCCAGGCCGAGGATCCGCGCGGCGTACCGGGCCTGCTCCAAGTGCGTACTTATGTGGGCGGAGCCTTCCCGGTGGAACCGGAGGTGGAAACCTGGTCTGGCGTCCTCCGGGAGTTGCGTCGTTGGCTGCCGGAACTACCAGAGCCGGTCCAAGTGCGGGAGGAGCACTGCCCTGCCGCCTTCCCCCTGCTGGAACCGGGCCATGGTACTCGCGTGGCACGGTTGCTCTCGGACCTTCCGCCGAACCTTCATTGGGTTGGTGCGGCTCGCTTCGGACCTGGCCTCCCGGACCTTGCCGAGGGCATCGAGGGGTGGACGCGGAGCCTGTCTATTTGAGGGCGAAGGCCACGACGGCGCCCTTGGCCTGTCCGGACCGCACCTGGAAAACCCGTTCGGGATCGGCCTTGGCCGTATTCAGGAGCCAGGCAAGGACGCCCTTGGCGCGGGCATCCGCAAGCTGGGTGAGTTCGGCGGGATCGGCCTTGAGGGTGCCCAGCAGACGCTGCTCCATTTCCGCCAGTGGCGGCAAGGGCGCCGGTTTGGCCTCCTTGGTTTCTTTCGGTACCGGAAACGCGACGCCGTAGGCGACCTGGAGCCAGCGCTCCCGCTCGGCGGCCGGGACGGGAACATCCTCCGTGGCTTTCAGCGAGAGCGTGCGCGTGCGCCGCAGCAAGGCCTCCAGAGCGGCCTTACGCAGGACGGCCCCATCCTGGTCAGGGTCCGCGGCGCCCTCCGCCTCGAGTTTTAGCTCCGGGCGTTCCTGCAGCGCCTTTGCAAGGGCCTGCAGCTTGGGTGTGGCAGCGGCATCCAGGGCGGCGGAACCCGGCGCGAAGGCCAGGCTGCTGAGGTCGCCCGCATTGCCCCCGAAGAGGCTGCCGATCAGCGTGAAGGGCGATGTGGCGATCTTTCCGAGCAACCCGAAGATGGCCCTCCACACGAGCTTGCCGTACTTCACGTCGGGATCGTCGAGGCTACCCTCGATGGGCAGGTCGAAGGCGATGACGCCCTTCCGGTCCCGCAGGATGGCCAGCCCCAACTTCACGGGAAGGCCCGTTGCATCGGGGCTCGGGACCTTCTCGCCCAGGTAGAACTGATCGAGCTTCACGGCGTTCTCGGCCTTCAGGTTGCGATGATCGATGCGCAGGTGCGCGTCCACGTCGAGCTTGCCCTTCTGGACGGTGTAACCCAGGTACTTGACGGTGTAGGGCGTGAAGTCCGTGAGGTCGGCGCCCAGGATCTTCAGGGCCACATCAGTGTCGAGGTCGTTGCGCAGGGGCATGGCGTGCCCTGTGATGGTGATGGGCGCAAGGCCCCCGGCGCGGCCCCGAAAGTCCACTTTCGAAGCGGCCTCAGGGCGGCTGGACAGGCCCAGGTAGGCGCCTTCCAAGTCGCTCAGCAGCAGGGCGGCGTTGGGTTGCAGGGAACGGTCGATGAAGCTGAGGCGACCCCCGGAAATGCTCAGCCTAGTGATGGTGAGGTCCGGTGCAGCGGCTGGCGTGGCAGGGAGCGCCGAGGCTGTCACAGGCGCAGGTTTACCTGCCTTCTCCAGGCGAAGCGCGTGGGCCACGTTGGTGCTGCCGTCGGGCTGGACCACCAGACGCCCTTCGGGATCCGTCCAATCCACGGCCTGGATGGCCAGGGTCAGGGGTGAAGTGCGCAGTTCCGCCCCGGAGATCCGCAGCTGCTTCCAGCGGAGGAAGGGTTCGTTCTGGGCCGCGTCCCGCACTTCCAGGCCCTGCACAGCAGCCTCGCCCAGGAAAGCGAGTCCGTCCGACTTGCGGCCCTCGAAGGCGTAGCGCAGACGCCCGTCCAACCCCAACTTCCCAGAGGCGATGCGCAAGTCCAGGGCCGAGTCCAGGTAGGGGTCCCAGGTGCCCAGGTCCAGTCCCTCCGCCTTCAGGCTCAGATCCCCGGTGGTCTTCAAGGGGACCAGGCTCCCCTCGATTTTCAGGGAACCGTTGGCCAGCTTGAACTCCAGCGTCGCCTTGCTGCTCGCCGCCGGATCCAGTGACAGATCCTGCCAGTGCAGGCTGAGGTCCGTGGCCTCGACCTTCACGGGCCGGGCCCGGCCGAGATCTTCCCAACCCAGGTGGAAGCCTCTGAGTGCGAGGTCGCGGATGAGCAACTGGAAGGGTTTCTCGTCGGGTTTCTTCGCCCGCGGCTTGACGGGCGTGAACAGCCGAGACAGATTGAGGCCACCTTCCTTGGCCAGCTGAAGGCGCACCACGCCCTGTTCCGCACGGATCGAACCCAGTTCCAGCGAAGAGGCCAGCAGGTCCATCCGGCCATCGCGGATTTCCAGAAGGGGCAGTTCCACAGCGGGCTCAACCACACCCCGCTCGGCCAGCTTCAGGTTCTTGAGGGTGAGCTCGAGGTCTGAGAGTTCAGCCACATGGCGACTCTGGCCCCACTCAATCCGGTACTGGGCATGGACGGCGGCAATGCCGCTGCGGATCTCCGTGGTGACCTGCTCCTGCTCGTAGGGCCGATACTTGGGCAGCGAGAGGTTCTCCAGCAGCAGACTGCCCTTGGAGGCGAAGGGCTGGAAGCCCAGGTCCCCCTTCCAGGCCAGGTGCTCCTTGGCTTCAGTCCAGGCCTCCAGCGACACGCCGCTGCGGTGGCCAACCTCCGTGCGGAGGCCCTCCAGGGTGAAGGCGATGGGCCCTACCATGGTCTGAAAGGGCGATCCCTCAGAACGGTCCTGGAATTCGATCCGGCCGTCCCGCAGCGCAAAGTGGCGGACATCCAAGATCCAGGTCGATCCCTTCGACTGGGGCGCCGCTTCCGTCTTGCCGTCCCCCGCGATCAGGTCCTGGAAATTCAGGTGCCCCTTGGCATCCAGCGTGGCCCGAAAGGTGAGGCCCTCCACCTCGATGGTGGAGAAACCCACCGTATGACGCAGCAGGCGCCAGACGTCATGGTTCACATAGAGCCGCCGGAGAGTGATCCAGTCACCGCCGCCACGCTCAGCCACACGCAGCCCCTCGGCCGTCACTCCAAAAGTGAAGGGATTGAAGCGCAGGCTCGTCACCGTGACAGGGCGTTTCAGGGCCTTGGCTGCTTCCTGCTCGATCCGAGGCCGCACCAAAACCGGCACGAGGAAGAAACCGGCCAGGACCCACAGGGCGTAAAGGCTGACCAGTACGGCGACCAAGCGCCGCCAGCGGCGGAAAAAGGCTGAGAGTGAACCCGGAATGAGCATGGGGAAAGCATAGACCCATCCCCTCGATGTGATCCAAGCCACAACCCCGTACTCATTCCCTCTGCAACGGGGCTATGCTCCAGGGGTCGCGGCTGGGCCAGGACTGCCACCACTGAGCGTGTCGGCCCTCCGCTGGACCGAGAGGCATAGTGTCATGACGACACGACGCGTGGTGATCCTGGGAGCCGCAGGACGCGACTTCCACAACTTCAATACCGTCTACCGGGACAATCCGGATTTCGAGGTAGTGGCATTCACCGCCACCCAGATCCCGGATATCGCGGGGCGCCGCTACCCCGCAGTGCTGGCCGGGAAGCTGTACCCGGAAGGGATCCCGATCTTCGATGAGTCGGAACTGGTGGACCTGATCCAGCGCGAGCAGGTGGACGCAGCGGTGTTCTCCTATTCCGATGTTCCTCACGCCACCGTGATGCACTTGGCGAGCCTCTGCATTGCCCACGGTTGTGACTTTGAGCTGCTGGGCGCCGACAAGACCATGATCAAGTCGACCAAGCCGGTCATCGGCATCACCGCCGTGCGCACCGGCGCAGGCAAGAGCCAGACCACTCGCTACATCAGCAAAATCCTCAAGAAACTGGGCAAGCAGGTGGTCGCCATCCGCCACCCCATGCCCTACGGCGACCTCGCCCGGCAAGCCTGCCAGCGCTTTGCGGATTACGGTGACCTGGACAAGCAGGAGTGCACTATCGAGGAGCGCGAAGAGTACGAGCCGCACATCGACAACGGCTTCGTGGTCTATGCGGGCGTGGACTACGAGCAGATCATCCGGCGAGCCGAGCAGGAAGCGGACGTGATCCTCTGGGACGGCGGCAACAACGATCTGCCCTTCTACAAGAGCGACCTGCACATCTGCATCGCCGATCCGCTGCGCTCAGGTCACGAGCTGGCCTACCACCCGGGCGAGGCCAACTTCCGCATGGCGGACCTCATCCTCATCAACAAGTGCGACAGCGCCAAGGAAGCGGACATCAAGGCCATCGAAGACAACGCCGCGAAAGTGAACCCGAAGGCCCGTGTCATTCGCGCCAACAGTCCCGTCACCTGCGACCGACCGGACCTGGTGAAAGGCCGGTGCGCCCTGGTCATCGAGGACGGCCCCACCCTCACCCACGGGTCCATGTCCTACGGCGCGGGCGTCGTGGCCGCCAAGGCCGCCGGGGCCCACGAGATCGTGGACCCCACGCCCTACGCCGTGGATTCCATCGCCGCCACTTACCGGAAATACCCCAATGCCAAGGGCATTCTGCCAGCCATGGGCTACGGCGAGCACCAGGTGAAGGACCTGGAGGCCACCATCGAGGCCACCCCCTGCGACGTGGTGCTCTGCGGCACGCCCATCGACCTCACCCGCGTCCTGAAGGTCTCCAAGCCCATGACCCGCGCCCGCTACGACCTGGCGGAGATCCGCGAGGGCGTGTTGGAGGGGGAGATTCGGAAGGTCCTTGGGTTGTAGCGGGACGACTCGGAACGCTGCGCGTTCCGAGTATGGAAAATGATCAGGCGCGATAGGACTCGGGTGATTCGTGAACGGCCCAGTGGATGTGCTGGGCCGTTGACGTCTCGTGTCTAACAGAAGCAACGAGTCCTACCCATTTCCCTTGACCCTGGTGATGCGCCTCAGAAAGCCAGATCCACGCTGGTGCTCTGGCCCGCTTCCACGAGGAAGGGCGTGCTCCAGGCATAGACGCGGGATTGCTCCGCGCCGGTCGCGCCGAAGCTGCGCCGGAGGACGCAGAGCCGGTAGGAGCCCGGGGCCAGGGAGGGGACGGTGAAGGTGAAGGTCTCCTCCGCAGCCAGGGTGGGAAGGACTCGGGCCACGATCAACTGTTCCGTGCTGCCGGGCGCCACTTCGAGCTCCTGCAGAAGCAGGATGAGGTCGGCCTGGCCCAGGCCAGGAGCAGGTGTCACTCTGCCCTGCACGCCCCCGGCCAGCGGCACCACGCCCAGTGTGAATTCGAACATGGTGTTGGTTTTCTGGGCCAGTGTGATGGTGGCCGCCTTGGTCACGCAGACGTCGGTACCAGTGTGGGTTGCCACCAGGCAAACCGGCTGGCCAAGAGGCAGATACACCAAGCTCCACCAATGCGAACCGGAGTCGGTGAGGCCCCACTCCAGGATCTCCGGAGGATCCGGCGCGCGGGGAACCTGGGCCGTGACCATGGCGAATGGAAGGGGCGAGTTATCACTTCCCTTCCAGACCAGGCCGTTCTGGTTGCCGCCAACTCCGTTGAACACCCTGAAGGTGGGGCGGAACAGATACGGCGAAGCTGACCCAGCCGGCTGGGCCTGCAGGCTCAGAAGCGTGTCGAACAACAGGGTGATGGACGTCCACTGTCCACTGTTGATGGTAAAGTTCACCGGCACCGTCAGGCCGCTGGCCAGATCGGGCGGGAGCGCCAGAGGGCCGGAGTAACTTCCATCGGTGGTGACGATCCTGGAGCCGGAACCGATCTGGATGCGGAGGGCATCGTAGGCTCCGACGGGGGGGCGGGGGCTGCCAGTCTGAGAAATTTCGATCCAGTTACCATCAAGAGATCTACGGGCTTCCACGCGGGTGGTTTCCAGGGCCATCTCCCGGATGCCGGACGCGGGTCGTGAATCGAGGTTGACTATGAGCATCTCCGAAAGCACTGGCGGCCAATTGCCGCTGAAGATGTCGCCGCTCTTGCATCCGGAGAACAGGACCAGCAGGGTTAGAAGAGTGAAAGAGCGCATGGCAACCTCCTAAGGCTTGCGGGCATAACGCCTGGACTTTCCTAAAACCCTTTTCCCAAGCCTGCCTAAAGCTATTTCTTCCATGGTTGGCGCTCGGGCCCCGCTCATGGCTCCGCCCCTGGGTCGTAGCGCAGCAGATCGCCCGGCTGGCACCGCAGGTACTCGCAGATCTTCTCCAGGGTGTCGAAGCGCACGCCCTTGACCTTGCCCTGCTTGAGCAGGGACAGATTGGCCTCGGTGATGCCGACGTGCTCCGCCAGTTCCTTGGAACGCACCTTCCGTTCCGCGAGCATGACGTCGACTCGGATGATGATCGGCATCAGACGAACCCCGCATTCTCTTCAGCCAGACGGCCGGCTTCGGCCATGGCCCCGGAGATCACCCACACCGTGCCGGCGATCAGCAGCGTCCGGAAATTCTCGGAACCGAACGCGAACACCGCCTCATGCTCACCTCCAGGGAAGTTTGCCGTCAGCACCACCCCAACCAGGGGATGGGCGACCAGGCTCAGAGCCACAGAGCAGAAGGTCCAGCCGGCACAGCGCCGGAGCCAACGGATGGTGCGGACGCTAAAGAAGTCCCCTGCCGCAAACAGGCGGAAGCAGCGGTAGAGCCCCCACAACCCCCCACTGGCAGCCAGGGCGGGCACCACCCCCAGAGTGGCCAGCAGGAGCCGCTGCCACAGTTTCAGCGACACGGTGCCACTCGCGCTCGGCTGCATCGAAAACGCGTGGAAAAGGTCGGCTGCGGGGGTCCGCATCATCCAGGCTCCCTCCACCAGGGGCCAGGCAATGGCGGCCAGCAGGCACAACGGAGCCAGGAGGCGACTGCCACGGTGGATGGTGTTCAGGTGGGTGCTGGTGCTCATGACGGACCTCGGAGGGGGTTCGACGGCCGCGCGTACGCTCCGTCGACGAGTCTGCGGAAGAGCCAAAGGACGATCGGCATCAGACGAACTGCGCATTTTCGTCGGCCAGACGGCTCGCTTCGGCCATGGCCCCGGAGATCACCCACACCGTGCCGGCAATCAGAAGGGGATAGAACTGGGCGGGACCGAAGGAGACCATCGCCTGGTGCTGGCCATCGGGGAATCCGATGGTAAGCACCAGCATGATCAGAGGCTGGAAGACCACGGCCAGGGCCATATGGCAAAAGGTCCAGCCGGAGAAGCGGCGTAGGCAGCGGACCGTCCTCACGCTGAAGTACTCCCCGGCCGAGAACAGGCGGAAACACCGGTACAAGGCCCACAGCCCGATGCTGGCCGCCAGTCTTGGCATGAGATTCAAGGCGGACACCAGCAGGCGCTGTCCGAGGCCAATGGCCACGCTGGCCCCCACGGGAGGGTCTACCCCGAAAAGCGAGAAGAGTTGGGCTTCCTTGACCAACAGCACATTGCCCGTCGACACCAGGGGCCAGGCGATCGCGGCCAGGAGACACAGCGGAGCCAGGAAGCGGCTGCCGCGGTGGATGGTCTGCAGGTGCGCGCTTGGTTTCATGCCGGGCCTCCTGGGTGGTCACCTCCAAAGATAGGCAGTCAATGTAAAACGGCAAGTAATTATTGTTTAACAGAAAAAATTTGTTAAATTAAATAACTATTACAAGCACCCGCACGGCGCTGCCCATGCTGGGCACCAGGACGCCTTACCCTATCTCCGAATGGGGCGAAGGCCCCATTCGGAGCCCGGAGCCACCATGACGACTCTCTTTCAACCCCTCGCCCTACGCGGCCTCACCCTGCCCAACCGCATCGCGGTATCCCCCATGTGCCAGTACCAGGCCACGGGCGGGCTGGCCAACGACTGGCACCTGGTCCACTTGGGCGGTCTGGCCCAGGGCGGGTCCGGACTGGTGCTCACCGAGGCAGCGGCTGTGTTGCCCGAGGGGCGCATCAGCCCCGAGGATCTCGGCCTCTGGAACATGGCCCAGGCCGAGGCCCTGGCCCCCATCGTCCACTTCATCAAATCGCAGGGCGCCGTGCCCGGCATCCAGCTGGCCCACGCGGGCCGAAAGGCCTCGACCTTCGCGCCCTGGCGGGGCAGCGGCAGCGTGCCCGCTGCCGCCGGAGGGTGGACGCCCGTCGCCCCCAGCTCACTGCCCTTCGACGCGGGCTGGGCTGTGCCCACGGCGCTTGATGAGGAAGGCATCATCACCGTGATCAACGCCTTTATGGATGCGGCCCGCCGGGCCGTGGCCGCAGGCTTCCAGGTCATCGAAGTCCACGCGGCCCACGGCTACCTGCTGCACCAGTTCCTGTCGCCCCTCTCGAACCAGCGTAGCGATGCCTACGGCGGCTCCTTCGAGAACCGCACCCGCCTGGTCCGCGAAGTCGTCGGCGCCCTGCGCAACATCCTGCCCGAGGAACTGCCCCTCTTCGTACGGATCTCGGCCACGGATTGGGCGGAGGGCGGCTGGAACCTTGACGAATCGGTCTTGCTGGCCAAGGAGCTCAAGGCGCTGGGCGCGGACCTGGTGGACTGCTCCTCCGGCGGCCTGGTGCCCCACCAGAAGATCATCCTGGGCCCCGGTTACCAGGTGCCCTTCGCGGCCCGGATCCGCGCCGAGGCCGAGGTCCCCACCGGGGCCGTGGGCCTCATCACCGAACCGCAGCAGGCCGAGCAGATCCTGGCCGAGGGTTCGGCCGACCTCGTCCTGCTGGCTCGCGAGCTGCTCCGGGATCCCCGCTGGCCCCTGCGCGCCGCCCAGGTCCTCGGCGCCGACATACCCTGGCCGGCGTCCTATGCCCGTGGCGCGAAGGGACCTGTGCCGCTGCGGCAGGGGCTGTAGGCTTCAGGCTTCTGGAACTGATCCCTGCGGCGCCGACCCAGCTAAACGATCCTATCTGAAAGCATCGGCGCGGCCTGAAAGGCCGCCACCACCTCACTTCCTGGCACCTGAAGCCTAGAGCCTGAAGCCTGGTATTCACAGCGCCCGGAACAGCGTCAGCACGCGCACCTCATGTGCGCCACCCTCCTGCAGGACTTGGGCGCAACGCAACAGCGTCGTGCCCGTGGTCCAGACGTCATCCACCAGCAGGATGACGCCCGCGGGCGCCGTCCCGGAACGCAGGGTGATGGCCTTGCGTGGCAGGCGCCGCCGCTGGGTTTCCGTGCGCGCGGCCTGGCGGCCGCTGAGCCAGGCCTTGGAGAGCAGGGCCCTGAAAGGACGCTCAACCCGCCTCGCGATCGCCTGTCCCGCCTCCGCGCTGAGGTCGAACCCGCGCACCATTCGACGGGGAAGTGCACTTGGCACGGAAGTCACCTGGTCCACATCTGCGGCCCAATCCGGCAGGGTCGTGCCGCCCAGCCGCCGGAGCAGGGCCTTGCGCCACCCGGCCTCGCCCTGCTTGATCCCGGGCAGCAGCAGGGCACCCAGGGGTGGCCGGCCCCCGTGGTAGTCCCACAGGGCATCACCCAGGTCCCAGGCCGTGGCCTCGGGGCAATCCCCATCGGCATGGGTCAAGGCGCAGCGGGAACAGCGGCCCTCGGAGAGGGGCAGGAGGCCGCCCCAACAGCGAGCGCAGAGCCCTGCCTCGGCGCCCCGGCCCACCGGCAAGAGACAGCCCCGGCACAGGAGCAGGGAACCCCGCGCCTGAGCCAAGCGCGACTGGAGCACCGCCGGGAGCATGGGGCATGATAGCGGTCCGCCTGGCTTGGAGGGAACCACTCATGGGGACCGTTGAATTGGCTGGGGGGCGCAGAGGATGACGGGGTTTGTGGCATCCTTTCCCAGCGCCCCCCCTTTCTTACCCTCAAGCTCGGCGAGTGTTCTCGCCCGGCTCCGCCAAGAGGATGTCCATGTCGACCTGGAATGACCTGACGCCCTCCAAGCGCTGCGACTGGATCGACCAGCTGCGGGGCTGGGCGGTGATCGTGATGATCGAGGTGCACGCCGTCAACGTCTGGCTGCACCCCGGCCTCAGGCCTGACTGGCTGAACTACCTGAACGGCCTGGTGGCACCCAGCTTCACCATGGCCGCGGGCTACAGTCTGGTGATCTCCACCTTCAGGACCGACGGCACGCTGCGCCCCTTCTGGCCAGACACGGCCCGGCGCCTGGGTTTCATCCTGCTCTGCGCCTACGCCCTGCACGCCCCCGGCATCACGGCGGCGGACTGGAGCGTGCTGAACACCGTGCAGAAAGCGCGGGAGCTCTTCAAGGTCGACGTGCTCCAGTGCATCGTCTTCTCCTTGCTGATCCTCCAGGGCCTGGCCCGGCTGGTCCGGAACCCGCGGGTCTTCACCGTCCTGGCGCTGCTGCTCGCCATCTTCGTGCCCCTGGTCTCGCCTTCGCTTTGGGCCAACGGAGTGGCCGACGGAATGTGGCTGCCCATCCGCGGCCTTTTCAACGGCAATGTCGATCGCGGCGTGCAGGCCCTGTTCCCCCTATTCCCCTGGATCGCCTTCCCGGCCTTCGGGGCCTTCCTGGGGGGCCTCTACCGGCACCTGCGGGTGGAGCCCGTGAACGGCCAGGCCCGCTGGAGCGAACCGCGCTTTCTCATCGGTTTAGCCGTCGTGGGCGCTGTGCTTCTGGCCTGGGGCTCGTCCGCCCAGCAGGCCTGGCTCTGGGGCGGCCAGTGGCTCCAGCAGAACGGCGTGTGGCTGCTGCACAGCCGATCGGGCGCCTTCACCTACGACGAACTCGGTCGCCTTGCCAACACCACCCTGCCCAGTGTGGCCGCCCGCGCAGGCTGGATCCTCCTGGGCGGCGCCCTCATGGGGGCGATCGAGCTGATCCGCCCCAAGGGGCATTCGGCCAATCCCATCAAGGCCGCCAGCGCCGAGTCGCTGCTGCTCTACATGCTGCACCTCAACCTCATTTTCAGCGTGCTGCTGGCTCCCGCTGTCACGGGCCTCACCGGCTGGGGCTGGGGCAGCCTGGGCTGGACGAGCACCCTCCTGTTGACCGCCACGATCATCGGACTGAATCTATGGGCCGGGGTGGTCTGGCAGCGGGTGCGGCAGACACCGGACTTCATGCGCAGGCTCCAGCACAAGGCGGTCGCCGTACTGGGCGTCTGGTTCGTTCTTGGGGGCTGGTGGACCTTACGCCACTTCGTGCAGAGCCCGGAGCTAGCCAAGGAACCCTATCGCTTCCTGAACGCCGCGCGGGCCCGCAAAGGGTTGCCGCCCACGCCCGACGGCCTCTGCCGTAATCCCGAGGAATACTTCCGCGAGGCGGAGCGGCTGAAGTTGCATCTCAGCGACGACACGCGCGCCGACTTGACCCGTCAAATCCTGGCCCGCGGGGAATCGCGCTAAGATCATCCAAACAATGAGTGATTCCGGCGGTAGCGCCCCCCAAACCTGGTACCTGTTCGCCGCTCTGGCGGTACTGCTCTACCGCGGTGCGATGGTGATCCTGCTGTCCGCCTTCCACGCGATGCCCTCATTGCAAAGGCGACGCCTGCTGGAAGAGGAGGCCATCACCGATCTCCGTTTGGCGGCTCTCCTGGAGCGGCCCCGGGCTCTGGGGATGACGCTGGGGTTCTGGAACCAGGTCCTGCTGCTGGTGCTGGCGGGCCTGCTCTGGCCCAGCCACCACGTTCTGCCGGGCGGCGCCTGGACTCTGGGCGTCATGGTCCTGGTCGGTCTATGGCTGCTGGATCTGCTGCTGCCCGCCTTGCTCATCTCCCGTGACCCTGCCCGCTGGCTCGTCCGACTCTTCCCACTCTATGCACCCATCCAGGCTGTCCTCGGCCCAGCGATGGAGCCCATCGCCCGGATGATCGACCGCCGCCACGCCGAGGAACGGGCGAGGGATGATGACGACGAAGATGCCACCGAGGAAGCCGTCACTGCGCTTCTCGAAGAAGGCGAGGCCGAGGGGATCCTGGAAGCCGAGGACCGGGAACTCATCCGCAACGTGGTTACCTTCGGCGACACCGTGGTGCGCGAGGTGATGACGCCCCGGACAAGCATCGTGGCCCTGGCCGTGTCAGCCACCATCCAGGAGGCCTGGGCGGCCTTCACTTCGAGCCGCCATTCCCGCCTGCCCGTCTTCGAAGGCGGCATCGACCGGGTGCGGGGCGTGTTGCTGCTCAAGGACCTCATGCAGCTTCCGGAGGGCGCCCAGCCGCCCCTGGCCACGCTCTTGAAACCGCCCCACTTCGTCCCCGAGAGCAAACCGGTGGCGGACCTGGTGCGGGATCTCCAGCGGGCACGCACCCAGTTGGCCCTGGTGGTGGATGAATTCGGCGGTGTCTCCGGTCTGGTCACCATGGAGGATTTGCTGGAGGAGGTCTTCGGCGAGATCCAGGACGAGCACGAGGCCCCGGCAGGCCTCATCGAGCAGGCTCCCGGCGTGTGGCTGGTGTCGGGTCAGGCCCACGTGGAGGACGTGGCCGCGACCCTTGGCCTCGCCTGGGAAGGAGAGGGCTTCGACACCCTGGCCGGCCTCGTCATGGCTCGCCTGGGCCGCGTGCCCAAGCCTCACGAGTCCGTCAGCGTCGAAGGCGCGCGCCTGACCGTGCTGCGCATGGAGGGGACGCGAATCCTGCTGGTCAAGGTGGAACGAACTTAGGCTCCGGCGGGCTCGCGGATCTGCGCTTCGCGAGGGAGGTAAAGCACTTCCTCACTCCAGGATTCAGCCGCTAGGCTGAATCCTGGAGCCCAACCCATGACTTTGTTCTCGATCCAGAAGACCCTCGCCCTCCTGCTCATGCCGGCGGGATTCTGCTGGCTGCGTCTGCTGGGAGCCGGCCTGGTCTGCTTCCGCAGGAGGCAGAGGACCCTCGCTTCCTTTCTCCTCGCCCTCGCCCTGCTCTACGCCTGCGCAGGCAATGTCCACCTCGGGGCCGCGCTCATGGCCAGGCTGGAATCGTCGATTCCCCCAGTCGATCCCGCGACGGCGGGGCCCTTTGAAGCCGTGTGCGTCCTGGGCGGTGGGAGCTACGAGGATGCCCTCGGCCGGCCGGAGCTCAACTATTCCGGCGACCGCATCCACCTTGCGGCCAGACTCTGGCACCTCGGGAAAACCCGCCTCCTGGTGGCCAGCGGCATGGGCCGGGACAGCCTTCGAGGGGTCCGGAATGGCGGCGAGGAAACACGGACTCTGTGGCTGGAACTCGGCATTCCCGCCAGCGCGATCCTGGTGGTGGAGGAACCGTGCTGGATCACCCGGGACGAGATCGCGGCCTACCGCCGGCTCCAGGAACGCCACGGCTGGAAGCGTATGGCCCTGGTGAGTTCAGCCTCCCACCTCCCGCGGGCCATGACCCTGGCACGGCAGGTCGGACTGGAGGTGCTGCCCGTGGGGGCAGACTGGCGGGGACGCCCCCTGGCCTTCCAACTCCAGACCCTGGTGCCGCAAGCGGATGGGTTACTGGATGTCCAGCGGGCCTGCTGGGAGTACCTGGGTCGATGGATCGGTCGTTGAGAATCGGCCAGGGCTCCCCGAGGGTGCCTGCATTGCTTTGCCTATCTCCAATCTTCAGCCGCTAGGCTGAAGATTGGAGCCCGTCCGCATGATCCGTCGCATCCTCACCCTCCTTGCCATCCTCGGCCTTCCCCTGATCCTGCTGTTCGTGCGCCGTTCGCAGCGGAAGGCCCTGGTGCCCCAGCCGCGGGGCATGGTGCTGGGGCTCTACGCAGGCGTGCCGGACTACGACTACCGCGAAGAACTGGACCGCATCGCGGCCACCGGGGCAACCTGCGTGAGCCTCCAGGCCATCTACCGCATGGACACGGGGCACAGCAACGAGATCCGCCGCCATCCCACCTCCAGCCCAACGGAGGAGAGCCTGCGCCTCACCTTCCGCCAGGCCAGGGTGAGGGGCCTGCGCATGATGTTCTTCCCCACGATCAACATGCGGGACGAGGCGGACAATGCCGACTGGTGGCGGGGCAACATCAAGCCGGACGACTGGGACCTCTGGTGGCAGAACTACACGGCCTTCAACCTGCGGCTGGCCTCGCTGGCCCAGGA
>CAIQPH010000321.1 GCA_903873655.1 uncultured Holophagaceae bacterium
CACCGGGGCCATGAGCTCGGCCCCGTGGGGCGCCATCATGATCGGGGACGAGAGCTATGCGGGGGCCCGCAGCTTCTTCCGCCTGGAGGCCGTGCTACAAGACATCACGGGCATGCCCCATTTCATCCCCACCCACCAGGGCAGGGCCGCCGAAAAGGTGCTGTTCAGCGCCGTCTGCAAGGCGGGGGACCTGGTGCCGAACAACTGCCACTTCGACACCACCCGGGCCAACCTGGAATTCAATGGCGTCGAGGCCGTGGACTTGGTGATTGAAGAGGGCCTCCACCCCAGTCTGATCCACCCCTTCAAGGGCAACATCGATCTCGCCCGCGTGGAGGAACTACTAAAGCGGGAGGGCCACCGCATCCCCTTCGGCATGCTCACCGTGACCAACAATTCGGGCGGCGGGCAGCCCGTCTCCATGGCCAACCTCAGGGCCTACGCGAAGCTCCTCAAGGAGCACGGCAAGCCGCTCATCCTGGATGTCTGCCGCTTCGCTGAAAACGCCATGTTCGTCAAGCTCCGGGAGGACGGCTACCAGGGCACCCCCATCCGGGCCATCTGCCAGGAGATGTTCAGCTACGCCGATGGCTGCACCATGAGCGCCAAGAAGGACGCCCTGGTGAACATGGGTGGCTTCATCATGCTGCGCAGCGACGAGTGGCTGGATCCCGTCCGCAACATGCTCATCCTCACCGAGGGCTTCCCCACCTACGGCGGCCTGGCAGGGCGGGATCTGGAGGCCATGGCCGTGGGCCTGGAGGAGGGCATGGAGGAGTCCTACTTGCGCTACCGCCTGCGCACTGCCGAGTATCTGGGCGAGAAGCTGGAGGCTGCAGGCGTCGGCTTCGTGAAACCCACCGGCGGCCATGCCGTCTACATCGATGCGAAAACCGTGCTGCCGGACATGCCCGTCGAACACTATCCAGCCTGGGCTCTCTGCAATGCCCTGTACCTGGAAGGCGGCATCAGGGGCGTGGAGATCGGTTCCGTGATGTTCGGCAAGCACCTGGACGACGGCACCGAGACCTACCACAACATGGAGCTGGTGCGCCTGGCCTTCCCCCGCCGCATGTACACCCAGAGCCACTTCGATTTTGCTGTCGAGGTCATTGCCGAAGTAAAAGCCAAGGCCAAGGAGATCCGGGGCGTGAAGATCATCAAGCAAAGCAAGTATCTGCGCCACTTCACTGCCGAGATGGCCTGGGCCTGAACACATTGACCCCGGCCCCGGACAGGCGCAGCATCGTAGCCGGGAGCGGGCAGTCCCAGACAGGAGCAGCCACGTGATCAAAGGCTATGCTGGACGCATCCTGGAGGTGGACTTGGCGGACCGCTCCTTCGCCTTCAAGCCCTTGGACGAGGACATTGCTCGGCTCTACCTCGGTGGGAAAGGCTACGGGACGCGCCTGCTCTACGACATGACCGAGCCGGGCATCGACCCCCTCGGGCCCGAGAATCCCCTGATCTTCGCCACGGGTCCGCTGAACGGCTCCCTGGCACCTCAGTCCAACCGCTTCGCAGTGGTATGCAAAAGCCCTCTCACCGGAGGCATCGGCAGCGCCGCCTGCGGAGGGTCCTTCGCCTACGGGTTGAAGAAGGCCGGCATCGACATTCTCGTCCTGAGGCATCAATCCGCCACGCCGCTGCGCCTGGAAATCAACGGGGATCGCGACATCGTCGATTTCCTGGATGCCAGCGAACTCTGGGGGAAGGGCACCAACGCCACCCAGGTGGCCCTCGGCAAAGGCAGGAACCACGCCGTCATCGGCCCCGCGGGGGAGAACCTGGTCCTCTACGCGGGCATCGTCTCCGATGAGCGCATCGCGGGACGCACGGGGGTAGGTGCGGTCATGGGCTCCAAGCGCCTCAAGGCCATTTCCGTCACCGGGACCCGCAAGCTGGACATGGAGGACGAGAACAAATTCAAGGACTACACCAAGTGGCTCCGCCAGCTCTTCCGGGACCATCCCGTGCTGGGGGAGAAGCTGAGGCGCTACGGCACCATGGGCATCGTGAACACCACCAATGCCCGCAACATCATCCCCACCCACAATTTCAAGTACGGCCATCACGATGACGCCATGAATGTCTCCGGCGAATACCTGGAGGATCACGGCCTGGTCGGTGTGAAATCCAGCTGCATCCACTGTCCAGTCGCGTGTGGCCGTGACGTGACCTTGGAAGGCGTAGGACGTGTCAAGGGGCCGGAGTATGAAACCGCGGCGCTGTTGGGCCCCAACCTGGACATCCCCGACCTGAGGTGGGTCAATGAATGGAACTACCTGGCCGACGATCTGGGCATGGACAGCATCAGCCTGGGCGCGACGCTGAGCTTCGCCATGGAACTGCAGGAGCGCGGCCTGCTCCAGTCAGGCCTGGCCTTCGGCGACCCCACCGGGATCGGCGAGATGATCCAGGACATCGCTCATCGCCGGGGCCTCGGCAGCGACTTGGCGGACGGCGTGAAGCGCGTGAGCGAGAAATACGGCGGGAAGGCCTTCGCCATGCACGTGAAGGGCCTAGAGCTGTCCGCCTACGATCCTCGTGGCTCCTTCGCCCAGGGCGTCGAGTACGCCACCACGAACCGGGGTGGCTGCCACGTCCAGGGCGCCAGCATGTACTTCGAATCCACGGGGCCCCTCACCATCAACCCGCAGAACCTCAAGCTGAAAGCCGAGATTCCGGTGGTCCAGCAGAACCTGGCCTGCGCCATCAACTCCATGGTGCTGTGCATCTTCACCACCTACGGCCTCATCCCCAAGGCCGTCCATCAGATGAACCCCAACGGCTTCCTGCACCGTACCATCGCCCTGCTCTTCGAGAACAGCGGGCCCTTCTACCGCCTCGTGTCCGGCCTGAAGCTCATGCCCCTGCTCTGGTATGAGAAATGGCTGACCTACATCACGGGCGAAAAGTTTACCTCGGGCCGCCTCCAGGAGATCGGCGAGCGGATCTTCAACCTCGAGCGCATGTACAACCTCCGCGAAGGCCTGACCGGCAAGGACGACACGCTGCCGGACCGGATCCTGCACGAATCCACCTTCCCGCACCTGCGCTCCGGGCATCCTCTGGATCAGCTGCTCCCGCGCTATTACAAGATCCGCGGTTGGGACGAACACGGAGTTCCCCTACCGCGCACCCTCGCCCGCCTGCAGGTGCGCCTGTGAGCATCACCGTCGACCTGACCTACGACCTGGCCAAGACGCTGGGCATCCGCCGGTTCGAGATCGAGGCCCCTGCGACCCTCCAGGATGTCCTTCGTCTCACCCGGGCCCGCTTCGAAGGCGAGGATGCAGCCTTCGAGAAACTGACCCGCGTGACCGGCTTCGTAGTTAATGGCGTGCTCATCAGCCATGGGCGCGGCATGGAGACGCCGCTCAAGGAGAAGGACCGCGTGAGCTTCCTGAAAGCCGCGGCAGGGGGATAGGCCGTTCCCCTCTCAGTGCCGGCCCTCGAACTCATCCATGCTCTGGTGCACGCCGAAGAAGCCCAGCACGGCATCGAAGAGGAAGGGTGGCAGGATGCGCACCACGGGGAGCGTCATCACGAAACGCGGCATGATCAGCCGTGAGCGGTTTCCCTCGATGGCCTGCATGATGCGGCGCACGACATAGTCCGGCTGGAGGATGGGCAGCAGCCAGGCGAAGCGGGTCTTCACACCATCAAACATGCCGGTGGTGATGAAGAAGGGGCAGACCACCGTCGTCCGGACCGGGCTGTTGAGCTGTTTCAATTCCAGGCGCAGAGACTCGTCGAAACCCACGGCGGCAAACTTGGAGGAGCAGTAATCCACCAGCCTCGCCGTGCCGGCGAGTCCCGCAGCGGAGGCGACGGTCACGATGTGCCCCTTCCCCGCCGCCAGCATGCCCGGGAGAAAGGCCCTCACAGTCCAGAAGTGCGCCAAGGTGTTCACCTGGAAAGTGTGCAGGATGCCGTCGTCGCTGCATTCCAGCAGGGTCTTGCCGGACACGATGCCAGCATTATTGATGAGGATGTCCACCCCACCTCGGGAAGCCAGCACGTCGGAACAGGTGGTCTGGACCGCCGCCCGATCGGCCAGGTCCACCACGAAGCCCTCGGCGTCGCCCCCGAGGGCACGGATCTCCTCGCGGACCAGTCCCAGGCCCTTGGCATCCCGATCGACCAGGGTGACGCGGGCCTTCCGGCGAACTGCTTCCAGCGCCATGAGCCGCCCCAGGCCACTGGCCGCACCTGTGATGAGAACGTGGGCGCCGCGGAAATCGGTCATAGATGCCTCATGGGTCATCATAATCCTATCACCACATCAGCGCTGGGCCTCTTCCAGGGCCCCCTGGGCGGCTTCCCAGTCGCTCATGGCGTAGGCGAGATCAGCTTCCAGGCCCTTCTGGGCGTCCAGTCGGGCGCTGAAGGCCTGCCAGTCAGTTGGATCCATGGCGGCCATTTCTTTCTGGAGTTCACCGAGCTTGGCCTCCAACTCCGTCACCTTGGCCTCGGCCTCGGCCACCTGTTTCTCGAAGCGCTTGGTGGTTCGCTGTTTATCTCTGTCGGCGAGGCCCGGCGGCTTCGCCTGCGGCGAAGCGGATGGCTTGGTTGGGGTGGATTTCTTGGGTGGTTCGACTTCCTGGCTGCGGGCCCCTCCACCTGACGCGCCCCGCCCCGTGGGGCGCTCCCGCTCACCCTTCGGGCTCGCGGAGGCGGAGCCTCCCTCGCTGCCCAGGTCCAGGTCCACCCAGGCCTGGTGGTCTTCGTAGCCGCCTTCGCGAAACTCGGCCTTGCCCTCGTGGATGCGCAGGAGCGAATCCGCCACGCGGCCCAGCAGGTAGCGGTCGTGGGTCACCACGACGGCGGCGCCGGTGAAACTCAGGATGGTGTCCTCCATGGCCTCCATGCTGGGGATATCCATGTGGTTGGTGGGCTCGTCCAGCAACAGCAGGTTCACGCCGTTGCGGATGAGTGTGGCGATGCTGAGCCGGGCCCGCTCACCGCCGGATAGGGCCGTGACAGGCTTATCCACCTCATCGCCGCGGAACTGGAACTTGGCCAGGAAGCCCAGCACGTCCTGCTTGACCGCCTGCGGCGTCACGCCGTGGATCTGCTGGAACACCGTGTTCCGCGGGTCCAGGTTCCGGTGGTGCTGGTCGAAGTAACCCACCTTCACCTGGCTGCCCAGGCGGGCCTGGCCGGTGATGAAGGGGATCTCTTCAGATATGGCCTTCAACAGGGTGGACTTGCCGGTGCCATTCAATCCCACGATGCCCAGCTTCTGGCCGCGCTTGATCTGGAGCTGTTCCAGGGGCGCGTAGAGTGCATTTCCGTCCCAGCCCACGCTGGCGTTCTCCAGCACCAGGGCCACGTCACCCCCGCGCTGGGTCTCGGGAAAGCTGAACTTCACCTTGCGCCGATCCCGCAGGGGCTTCTGGATGCGGTTGAGCCTGGCGAGATGGGTACGGCGGCCCCGGGCCTGCTTGGTGTTCTGGCCGGCGATGTTGCGGCGAATATAGTCTTCCTGGTTCTTGATGTAGGCCTGCTGCTGCTCGAAGTGCCGCTCCAGCAGTTCCAGTTCCTGCTCCTTCTTCTCCATGAACTCCGAGTAGTTGCCTTCGTAGCTGCGGGAGCGGCCCTGCTCTAGTTCCATGATCTCAGTGGCGATCTTGTCCAGGAAGTAGCGGTCATGGCTGATGACTGCCACGGTGGCGTCCGTGTCCTGGATGAACCCCTCCAGCCAGCGCAGGCTGGGCAGGTCCAGGTGGTTGGTGGGCTCGTCCAGCAGCAGGAGGTCCAGTCCCTGGAGGATGGCCTTGGCCAGCATCACACGACACTTCTGGCCGCCCGAGAGGGTCTCCACGGGCCGCTCGAAATCCTCTGCGCTGAACCCCAGGGACTGCAGGATGCTCTCGGCCCGGGCACGGATGGTGAAGCCGTCGAGGTGTTCGAAGGTTTCCGTGACCTTCTGGTAGCGGTCCATGACTTCGGTTAGATCCGCGCTGGCCTCGCCCATGCGATGTTCCAACTCGCGCATCTCATGCTGCAGTCGCTCCACATCACCGAAGGCCGCCAGAGCCTCCTCCAGCACGCTGCCCTGCGTCTCTGGCTCCAGATCCTGGGCGTAGTGGCCCATGCGGATGCCGCGCTCCTTCGAGGGCCGGACCACGGTGCCGCCGTCAGCCTCCAAGTGTCCCAGCAGCAGCTTGAAGACCGTACTCTTCCCGGCGCCGTTGCGTCCGATGACCCCCCAGCACTCACCCTCCTGGATGGCCCAAGTGACGTCCTTCAACACCTCCTGGGGGCCGAAGCGTAGATCGATGTGGTTCAGAGAGGCGAGCATCAGGGATGGCTTCCTGTTTTCAGCAAGAAGGCCACCTTCCGGTGGCCTTCTGTGTGGTGGAGCCAATCGGGATCGAACCGACGACCTCTTGCATGCCATGCAAGCGCTCTCCCAGCTGAGCTATGGCCCCAATCGGGAAGACCCAGTATCCCACCCCTTCTGGGCATCTGCAAGTCTGGATCAAGGGACCTGCACTCTGAGTATCTGCCCCACCTTGATGCGATCGCCCTTCAGGTGGTTCCAGCCCCTGAGTTCCGCAGGTTCCACGCCGTAGTGGCGGGCGATGCTGACCAGAGTCTCGCCCTTCAGGACCCGGTGGGCCTTCGCTGAGACGACGGGCCTCGGCCTGCCTTCGCTGTGTGGCAGGCGGACCTCGTCACCTGGGTGCAGCGCCTTCGCCCCCTCAGGATTCAGGCGCAGCAACTCGCCAAGGGAGACGTGGTGGAGCCGGGCCAGCTTTGCCAAGGTATCGCCCTGTTTTGCATGCAGGATGGAAACAGGCGGTTCAGGAATGGCCGAAGGCAAGGGTGCCGAGGGCACCGGGTTCGCCTGGACAACCGGCGCAGGCTGCGGCGGGAGAGCATCGTTGCCCAGGGGAACTGCTTTCACGTTGACCGGACTGGCCACGGGCAGGTCGAGCTCGCGGGGTGCAGGCGGCAGCGGCGGCAGCGGGCGATCGCCCAGGACCTTCACGGGCTCCGTTCTGGAAGCAAGGTCACGCTCCTCCAGGGCCAGGGTCGGCGGGGGTGGTACCAGGAGTCGCTTGCCGGGCCGGAATTGTTTCATGGTCAGGTCGTTGGCCGCGAGCAGGTCCTCCGGTGACAGCTTGAAGCGCCGCGCGACCTTCGTGAGGGTGTCGCCCTTCTGCACCGTGTAGGTCCGGAAATCCAGGCGCTTGCCGGCGGGCATGCGGGCCAACTGGCGCAGGCAGTCCATGGCCTTGCCCGGCGGCACCCGCAGCTGGTAGATGCCCGGCGGAGTGGATCCCCGGAGCAGTTCGGGGTTCAGGATCTTCAGGGTCGTGGCCTCGGTGCCGGCACAGCGCGCCAGCACCGAGAGGCTGGTCATGCTTGAAACGGTGACGGTTTCATAGGCATAGGGAACGAGGGGAACGATGTGCAGACCGTAACGCTCGGGATTCCGGCCAACGAGGATGGCTGCACAGAGTTCCGGAACGTAGTTCTTCGTCTCGGTCCTCAGCCACCGGGAGCGGCAGAGATCCCAGAAATTACGGGTGCCCAGGTTCTGGATGGCCCGATCCAGCGTGAGTGGCCCGGCGTTGTAGCTGGAGGCCGCCAGATACCAGTCGCCCGAGAGTTCGTAGAGCCGTTTGAGGTAGCGTGCGGCGGCCCGCGTGGCCTTCATGGGGTCTTGCCGTTCCTCCACCCAGGCATTGCCGTTGAGCCCGTAGATGCGGCCCGTGGACCGGATGAACTGCCACATGCCCACGGCCTTGGCCCGGCTCTTGGCCTCATTGCGGAAGCCGGACTCGATGACGGCCAGGTAGGCCAGATCTGAGGGCACGCCCTCTTCGGAAAATATCTGGCGGATCATGGGCAGGTACTGGGACGCCCGACCCAGGGCATTCTCCATGAAGCCGCGCTTGGTGGTGCTGAAGAGGCTCACCCAGGTGAGCACCTTGTCGTTCAGGTCGATCGGGAAATCATAGGTGGCGCCACGCTCGGCCTCACGCACCCGCTCAAGCTCGCTTCTGAGTTCGTCGCCGCTGATGGAGACCACTTCCTCTGGCACCTTGAGGCCGGGCTCGGCTTCGGGTGGCCCTTCCTGGGTGAGCTGCTCCTGGGCGTCCTTCAACCGCTGGAGCAGGCCCTGGATCTCGGGTCGTCCGAGCAGTTCAGGGGACCAGTCCGCAGTGAGGACCTCGGCTTCATCCGAGCGGGCGGTGGCCATCTCCTCGTCGTCAGCTTCGAGCGCCTGCTCGGCGGCTTCCACGAGCGCCCGGAGCTGCTGGGTTCGGACCGCATCGGATTCGGCGGCCCGGATTGGCACCGTGGCCACTTGCGCCTGGGGCGCCGGGGCTGGTGGCTGCACCAGCGCCGCCCCCCAGAGCAGGTTGGCCAGGATCAGGATTGGCACTGGGCTAGTGACTTTCCGCGCTCACCAGGGCCTCGTAGGCCTGGGCGTCCAGAAGACCTGAAAATGCTCCGGTCAGCTTGATCTTCACCATCCAGCCCTTGCCATAGGGATCCTCGTTCACGGCCTCCGGATGATCCGCCAGGGCAGCATTCACTTCCAGGACATCACCGGCCGCGGGCATGTTCAGCTCGGACACTGTCTTCACGGATTCCACGGTGCCGAATTCCTCGCCCCCACCAAAGGAGGCGCCGACCTCCGGAAGATCGACGAACACCACGTCCCCCAGCGCATCCTGAGCGTAGTGCGTGATGCCCACAAGGGCCGTGCCATCACCTTCAGGCTTCAGCCACTCGTGATCCTTGGTGTACTTCAGGTCGGCAGGAAACATGGATCCTCCAGGTTGGAACGGTTGATGACTGACTGCTGGCTGCAGGTTATTTCGTCCGCTTGTAGAAGGGGGTCGGGATGATCTCCGCATCCACGTCGCGGCCGCGGATCTCGATCTGGATGCGCCCGCCGATCTTGGCCAATTCCGTGGGCACGTAGGCCAGGCCAAGGTTGATGCCGCAAGTGGGCGAGGGCGCCCCGCTCGTGACGAAGCCGATCTGTTTCCCGTCCTGCACCACGGGCATGTGGTCCCGGGCGATGTCCCGCTTCTCCAGAGTCTTAAAACCCACGAGTTTCCGTGGCGCGGGAGCGCTCTTCGCGGCCACCAGGGCATCGCGGCCGATGAAAGCTCCCTTGTCCAGCTTCACGATCCAGCCCAGGCCAGCTTCCAGGGCATGGATGCTGTCGTCGATCTCATGGCCGTAGAGGGCCATCTTGCATTCCAGGCGGAGGGTGTTGCGGCAGCCCAGTCCAGCGGGCACCAGGCCCTGGGGTTTCCCTGCCTGGAGGACGGCATTCCAGATTCGCTCCGTGTCGCCTGCAGCGCAGTAGAGTTCGAAGCCGTCCTCGCCGGTGTAGCCCGTGCGGCTGATGAGGCACTTGATTCCGGCGACCTCCCCGTGGGTGAAGAAGTAGTAACCAATGGGGGCCAGGAGTGTCCTGGTCAGCGGTTGCAGGATGCTGAGCGACAGTGGGCCCTGGAGGGCGATCTGGCCGGTGACTGGGCTTTCGTTCACCACGGTGCAGTCATAGGCGGGCGCATGCTGCTGGACCCAGGCGAAGTCCTTGTCGGAGTTGCCCGCGTTGACGACCAGGAGGAACTCCTGCTCGCCCTCGCGGTAGACCAGCAGGTCGTCCACGAAGGTGCCGTTCTCATAGAGGAAGGCCGTGTAATGGATCTGACCGATGGCGAGTTTGGCGACGGCATTGGGGGTCAGGTACTCCACCAGGGCCAGGGCGCCGGGGCCCTTGACGCGGATCTCCCCCATGTGGCTCACGTCGAAGAGGCCGGCCCTGGTGCGGACCGCCTCATGCTCGGCGATGATGCCCCCCGGGTACTGCACAGGCATGTCCCAACCACCGAAATCCACCATCTTGGCGCCCAGAGCCCGGTGGGCCTCGTTGAGGGGCGTCTTCATCAGTTCGGAGGCAGTGGTCGACATGGGAACTCCAGCAGGAACCGTCAGTCTATCGCCGGGGGACCCAGGGCAGAAGGCCCGGCAGTTCCCAGCCCAGCCTCCACCGGCCATCAGCCTCCATGCTTGTGACCAGGCGCACACCCAGGGGCAGGATCACCACACCGGTTGCCGCGGCACGATCCAGTTCATTGGCATAGGCCAGATCGATCTCCCGGGCTGCATCGAAACGATCCACGTCCGGCCGGTGCACGAAAAACGCGATGGCCGCCCGGTGCCCTTCCCTCACCATGCCCTGGAGCTCCCGTAGATGCTTGACCCCCCGCTCCGTGACGGCATCCGGGAACAGGGCCCAGCGGTCCGCCTTCAGCGTCGTGTTCTTCACCTCGATGAAGACCTGGCGGCCATCCCCATCCAGAGCCAGCACGTCGATCCGGCTGCGCTCGGCTCCATATTTCACTTCCGTGCGGATGCTCTGAAGGCCGGTCAGACCCGGCAGGGCGTCCCTGCGCGCGGCCTCGGCAACCACCCGGTTGGGCATGCCGGTCTCGACGCCCACCCAGCCACCAGGCCGTTCGACCGCCAGCCAGGTGAACTTCAACTTGCGCTCCGGGTTCGGAGCGGGTTCCAGCAGCACCCGGTCCCCGGGCTCCCAGCAGGTCTTCATGGAGCCCGTGTTGGTGGTGTGGGCAGTGACGGTGCTGCCGTCATCCAGTTGCACGTCCGCCAGGAATCGCTTGTACCGCTGGATCAGCGTGCCGGTCAGCAGGCCGGTCTTCTCGACCAGGATCATGGCCACTGGGACAGGATGAGCGCCACGGCCCCTGCAAGATCCTCGGCCACCAGGTCCGCGGCGGAAGCATCCACGCTTGAACCGTAGCCCGTGCGTACCAAAGCCACCTTGCACCCGGCCCGGCGTCCGGCCTCCAGATCGAGGGCCTTGTCACCCACCATCCAGGACCGGGACAGGTCGAGACCATGCTCTTCCGCAGCCCTCAGCAGCATGCCGGGATTCGGCTTCCGCTCCGGATGATCCGCCACCGCATATTCCCCTTGAGCATGCTGATGGTGAGGCGAAGCGTAGACGGCGTTGATCCAGGCGTTCTCAAGGGCGAGCAGCGACTCCATGCGCTCCATGACTGCGGCGAAGTCCTGCCAGCCATATTTGCCACGACCGATGCCGCTCTGGTTGGTGACCACCACCACGGGAACACCCAGGGCATTGAGGCGGGCCACGGCCGCGGCGGCACCCGGGATCAGCACCAGCAGCTCCGGGTCAGACAGGAAATCCACTTCCTCGTTCAGGGTGCCGTCCCGGTCGAGGAAGATGGCAGGTTTCAGGGGAGCTGCTTCCAAGGGTCTCCTCCGTTCAGTCCAAGGGGAACTCGATCCGGACGAGGGATCCACGCTCCATGGGTACCACTTGCAGGTCGCCATTGTAGGCGGTCGCAAGCTGGGCACAGGCGGGAAGGCCCAGCCCGGACCGTCGTCCAGGCCCGGTGATCGCGGGAAGCAGATCCGGATGGGGTTCGAGGGCTCTTTCGAGCAGACGCGCCTCGATGGGATCACCATCGTCCTCCAGCTCCAACTGGAAGCGGTTGACCGCTCCCGCGGACTTGAGCAGGATCCGCCCGGGGCTGCCTTCCATGGCATGGCCGACCAGATGCCCGAGCATCTCGGTGAAATCCGAATGAACCCCATACACCAGGTCTTTCGGGGCCTGGAAGTCAAACACCACCCGCAGGGATTCCGGCAGGACTCCCTCCGCTCGCAGAAGTTCCAGTTCCTGCCGGATGAGGTCATGGAGGTGAACCCACTCGGGAGAGCTCGCCTCGCTCTGACCCGCCCGCCGCAGCAGAGCCCGGACCAGCCCATCCACCTGGTGGATGGCCCCGCGGATCTGCTCCAGGGAGCGGTGGCCCTCTGGGCGCCTGTCCGAGGCTGGGGCCTCGAGCCGGTCCAGGAAAGCGGACAGCACCTCAGTTTCTTCCTTCAGCACGCTCACCGGCAGCAGGACCCGTTGCGCCACGTTCGTGAAGAGGGTCCCCAGTGCGGCCTTCTGGTCCTGCGCCCCCAGGGCCCGCTGGGCCTCTTTCAAGGCCTCGTAGGCTGATTCCAGCCCATCATAGCTGGTGCTGAGCGCCTGGCTGGCCTTGGCGAGATGAGCGATGAGCCCGGCATTCTCCAGGCTGACGTGAAGGATGCCGGCATGAAGGGCGGCCAATTCCATCTCGAAGGGCCGGAAGGGAGCGTCGGGACGGTCGGCCGCCAGGAATCCCCAGAGGGGCTGGCCCTCTGTCCGGCTGTGCAGGGGCAGCACCAGGGGTTCACTCCGGTGCGACCACAGCCCAACCTCGAGACCGATTGCCCAGGACGCAGACTGCCGGAGGTCGTTCCCGAGGAGAACGCTGCCGGCCGGAAGGGCGGCCAAGGCTGCGACCAGAGGATGGGAACCGGTCATCACATCCGGTTCTTCGAACCCTCCCGGTTTCAGGACCACCCCCTGGAAATAAGAGCCGCTCTCGTGCACCCGGAAGACCGATAGCCGGTCCAGCTTCAGTTCCCGGTGGAGCTGGCCCATGACCCGGCTCAGGATCTCGGCTTCACTCTGAACCGGGATGACATCTTGGCTGAGGGACAACAGGCGCGTCAGGTGATGGCTCCGCTGCTCCAGTTCGACCTGGGCTTCCAAAAGCTTCCTGTTCCCTTCCTGGGCTTCCTTCAGTTGCGCTTCGAGGTGCTCGACGACCTGCTGGGTAAACTGGCGCAGCGCGGCTTCCTCGCGCCCATCCTCGAGATGGTCCCTCCGCCCGCCAAGGTAGGCTTCGACTTGTCCCACGAACAGAAACGGATCGATCGGTTTCGGAATGAATCCGTCGCAGCCGGTGACCAGGGCCGTTTCTCGGTCGCTCCGCAGCGTCTTGGCTGTCAACGCCACGATGAGCGTGGGGTCCATGGCGTGATTCTGGCGCAGCTTGGTGGCGACCTCGAAGCCGGAGAGCCCGGGCAGGTTGATGTCGAGGAGGATGAGGGCGGGCTTCAGGGCCAGGGCCATGTCACACCCCTTGAGGCCATCCTCGGCCCAGTGCATCTCGTAACCTGCCAGCGACAGCAGGCGCTGGACCAGGCGCCAGTTCATCGGGTTGTCCTCGATACAGAGGATGCGGGTCCTGGAATCGGTCATGCCCTGGCTCCCCCTGAGGTTGGCATTTCCACGACGAAGGTACTGCCCTCCCCTTTCCGGCTGATGACCGAGATGCGGCCATTCATGAGCCACATGAACCGTTGGCTGATGGCCAGGCCGAGGCCGGTGCCCCCAAAGCGGCGAGTGATGCTCCCATCAACCTGCTGGAAGGGTTTGAAGAGGCGTTCCAGTTCGTTCTCAGACATGCCAATGCCGGTGTCCTCGATGCGCATCTTGAACTTGCCCGATTCCTGGGTGGCAGAGATCGTCACCGTACCCGCTTCCGTAAACTTGATGGCGTTGCCGGCCAGATTGATGAACACCTGCCGGAGCCTGCCCCGGTCACCCAGGACACGCAGAGCACCTTCAGGCCTGTGATAGCGGAGCTCGATGGGACGGCCCTTGACGAGTCCTGAGGACATGGCCACGACTTCGTCCAGCAGTTGCACGGGATCGACTTCCTCCAGTTCCAGTTCCAGCTTGCCCACTTCGATCTTGGAGAGGTCGAGGATCGAATCGATAAGTCCGAGCAGGGACCGGCCATTCTGATAGATGATCTTGAGATCCTCTTTCGCATCCACACCCATCCGTCCCTCTGGATCCTGCATGAGCATGCCGGAAAACCCAATGATGGAGTTCAGTGGCGTCCGCAATTCGTGGCTCATGTTGGCCAGGAATTCATCCTTCAGGCGATCGACCTCCTTAAGCTTCTGGTAACTGGTAAGGAGGTTGTCGTTGACCGTCCTTAGCTCCTGGGTCTTTTCCTGGACCTTCTCCTCGAGGGTGCCGGCCCAAGCCTTCAACTCCACCCGGCTTTGTTCCAGGCCCCTGGTCCGGTCCTGGACAAGCTGCTCCAGGTTGGCCCGGATCTCCTCCAGTTCCCAGATGGTCTCCATCAACTGGCGGGTTCGATCCTGGACCCGGTTTTCCAGCAAGCGGTTCTGCCGTTCGATCTCGTCCCTGGACAAGCGGAGTCGGTCGGTCATCACTTCGAAGGCCTGGCTGAGATCCTGGATCTCGTCCCGCGTGCGGACTTTCACCGAAACAGTCTCCAGGTTGCCCTGGGCGACTTTCTGGGCGGCCTCGGTCAACTGGATCACCGGGCGGAGGTAGCGGTTCGAGAGGATGATCGCCCCGCCGATGCACAGGAGCAGGGTGACCAGACCCAGCCCTAGACTGGCTTTGATGTTCTCGTTGACCGCCCGTTGCGTGCCTTCAGTCGTAAATCCGATGATCAGGGTGCCCACCTGGTCGGCCCGCGGCTCTTCGTAAAACACTGGTGCCATGGCCACGAGCAGGTTGTCCTCTGGTCGGGTATAGGTATGGGAGATGCGATCCGTGAGCAGCTTCCCTACAGCCCACTCTGGCGTCGTGGGCGTGCTCTCAAGTTCCTCGCCACGGGCCCCATAGACGGCACTGAAGCGGAAGGCCGGAATGTTCTGCACGCCCTGGAGCACTCGGGTGATGTCGCGGGTATTGCCACGGCTGACCGCCGGGCCCAGGGCCGAACTGGCTGTCTCGGCCACCTGGCGGGCACTCAGTTCCGCCTGGGAACGGATCTGCCGGTCCACCCAGCGTGGGTAGTACAGCAGATTGAAGGCTATGAACGAGAGGACCAGGATGCTGACGGTAACGGTCAGCTTGGTCTTGATGGAAACGCGGAACATGGTTGGGAGCCTGTGGAACCGGCCTCCAGCCTAGCAGCTAGAGCTTGAAGAGGTTCACGTCGCGGTTGAGCAAGTGGACCTGGGCACCCAACTGCTCCACCGCGCCACTCGAGGCCTCGATGGCCCGCTCACTTTCGATGGCCTTGCCGAGCACCTGATTCATGGTCTCTTTCAGGGAAATTACATGGTCTTCCTGCTTGGCCAGGATCTCGTGCAGGTTGCTGGCGAGCGCCCGGACCTGCTCCGTGGCCTTCGCGATCTCGTCGCTGCCGATGCTTTGCTCCTTGGTCGAATCCCTCACCACGGCCGTGGCCTGCTGGACATTCATGGCCAGGGACAGGATGTAGTTGCTCGTCTGCTGCTGTTCCTCGATGACCGCCCGGATGGTCTCGACCTGGTTGTGGATGTTCCGGTTGGCTTCGTGGATCAGGGAGGCCTGCCCAGCCTGCTGGAGGGTTTCGTTGTGGATGCTTTCGACCACACTGTCCGTCTCGCTCACGGATTCGAGAATCGCCTGGAGCGCCTCCTGGCTCTGTCCGATGGAATCCGCTCCGTCGCGGACGGCATCCAGGCCTAGATCCACCTGCTGATAGGCCTTGCGGATCTCAGCCTGGAGCGTCCCGATGATCTGCTGGATCTCCTGGGTGGACCTCGAAGTCTGCTCCGACAGCTGCTTGATTTCGTCCGCGACCACGGAGAATCCCCTGGCCTGCCCGTCCCCGGTTCCCCCCTGGGAGGCGATGATCGCGGCGTTCAGGGCCAGCAGATTGGTCTGCTGGGCATGGTCCCCGATGTAGTCGAGGATCTTGGCGATATCGGCCCCCAGCTGGAGCAGGGTCCGGGTGGTGCCGTGGAAATCCAGCACGACCCGTTCGATCACCTGGATCTTCTCCCGGTTCCTGGCGACCAGTTCCATCCCGCGACCGGCGTTGTGGATCACCTTCTTGGTGTAGCGCTGGGCGATCTTGACGCTGTCATCGATCGCGGAGGTGCTCTGTTCCAGGTTCTCGGCGAACTCCTTGGTGTGCTCGGCATGGCCCGCGAGGTGGTCGACGTTCTTGCCCACATTTTTGATGGCGATGTCGAAGTCACGGATGGCGGAGGTGATGCCCTCCACCACCATCAGCAACTCATCCATGCTCTGGTTGATCTGCTGCACGCTGGCGGCCATCTCCACGATCGTGGCATTGGTACTTTCCGAGGCGAGGCTCAGCTCCATGGAACTTGCGCTGATCCCGATGGAAGTGTCCGTGAGTTCGTTGATCTCATGGTGGAAGGCCTCGATGAGTTCCCGCTGCCCCTGGTTGGACTGCCGGACGCCATCCCCTGATTCCCGGATCTGAGCGGAGGCTTTGGCCAAATCGCGGCTGGCGGACCGGATCTGCACCACCATGCCGCGGAGGCTTCCGACCATCTGGCCGAAGCCCTGGATCAGGGAAGCCACCTCGTCATCGCTGTAAACGGGTTCCAGACGGTCGATGCGCCCCTCACCGACCTGCTGCGTGTTGCGGCTCAGGAGTTGAAGGGGTTGCCGCAGGTCCCGAAGGATCAGATGGATGAAGTACGTCAGGAAGATGGCGGCCAGGACGAAGATGGCGATGCTCGGCCGGAGCGCCTTCCAGATGGCAGCCGCATATTCGGCCTCGGGAATCACCGCGCGCAGCTCCGAACCGTCTGGAAGCGGCTGGATGACCAGGATGTCTCCACCCCCCGCTGGCTGGATCTTGGAGCCCAGAATGCCGCCGCCCCTGGCTTTGGAGAGGAGGAGGGACACCCCCCCACCGGCACCGAGCTTCAGGGTCCCCAGGAAAGCATCCAGGTCCTCAGGTGAGGTGTTCATCTCGGAGACGAACGCCACCGAGTCGGCGAGGTTGGCCAGTTCGTTCCGGGCGTAGTTGGTCACGGTCGTCCGGGTGGAGGACTGGAGCGTAAGGCCCGAAACCAGGATCGACGCCATGAGGACACCCCCGCTGATGCCCAGGATGCCGAAGCCGAACTTGGTCCGGAGGGTCGTGGAGAATCGCGCGGAGGAGTCGAGGAAACCTGGATGCCACGCCAGGATCTTGAAGACTTTCATCAGGTTCTGTTTGGCGAGGAAGTACTGGCAGATCCCCCCGAGCACCGCTATCGACACGAACATGGCCATGATGATGAAACTGACCCAGCTGCTCTGCCCCAGACAGAGCTTGCTCCATAGGTAGGAGCCTGCGCTCAACCCCATGGCCAGGAGCAGGAGCAGCACGGACGAGGCCTGCGGATAGCGGGTGAGGCTGCGGAAGAGGCCGGGACCGAGGGTTTCGCTGCAGAGGGTCTTCCCGAACTGATGGATGTGCAGGAAGGAGGTCGTGACGGCCAGGCCCAGCAGAAGGAGCACGACGACCACCCGAACGGCGGTCACCTGGAAGCCAGGTGGGGCGCTCGATAAGAACAATATGGCTGCCACGAGGAAGGCGATGACCCAGAGGATTCCCGTGCTCATCCGCAGGCGCCCGAGGATCAAGCCCCGTTCTGCCGTGCTCAAACGCACGGGAGCCAGCGCCCTGAACTCAGGCAGGGATCCAGAAGTGGAATCGGGCCGCACCATATTCGCGTCTTTCGGCAAGCAGCCACCCGGGCTGTAATTCCAGCGTGGTATTCCGGTTCGTTTCAAAGACCAGGACTCCAGTTGGTGCTAGCCAGGATCTCAGCCGGTCGGACAGGCCAGCCCACAGAATGGAGCCCATTCCGTAGGGCGGGTCCAGGAAAATCACTGCCTGAGCCAGGAAGGCGCCCGCCTGTAGCCGCCTCAGGTCCTCGCGGAGCGACTGGATCGGCAGGCCCGCCAGGTTCCGTTGCAGGCAGGTCCAGCCTGGTTCTCCGGATTCCACGCAGGCCACGGGAGCGTATCCCCGGGAATGGGCCTCGACGCCGACGGCGCCCGTTCCCGCACAGAGATCCAGAAAGGCACCGGAGGGCCAGCGCTGGAGGATCGAGAACAGGGCTTCCCGGGCTCGGTCTGCGGTGGGGCGCACCCGCAGGTCCCCAGGCGGGGGGGCCGCAAGCCGGCGACCCTTCAGGGTCCCTGCGACCACCCGCATGGGCTTCAGTAGGCCCAGCGCATGAGGGTTGAACCCCAGGTGAAGCCGGCCCCGAAGGCGGCCAGAACCACCAGATCACCCTTTTGCACCCGATTCTGACCCAAGGCCTGATGCAGGGCGGTGGGGATGGTGGCCGAAGTGGTGTTGGCGAAACGGTCGATGTTCACCATCATGCGCGATGGATCCAGTCCCAGGCGCTTGGCGGCGGCGTCCATGATGCGGATGTTGGCCTGGTGGGGGACGAAGAGCTTGAGTTCCTCTCCCTTGAACCCGTTGCGATCCATCAAGAGCTTGCTGTTGTCGGCCATCTCGCGAACGGCGTTCTTGAAAACCTCGCTGCCGGCCTGATGGATGCAATGTTCCTTCGCCGCCACAGTCTCCGCCGTGGCTGGCTTCAAGGAGCCGCCTGCAGGCATGTAAAGGAAGCCGCCGCCCGAACCGTCCACCTTGTGCTCGAAGTCCAGGATGCCCAGACCTTCCTCCACCCGCTCCACGATGACCGCTCCGGCACCATCGCCAAACAGCACCGAGGTCGCGCGATCTTCCAGGTTGATGATGGTCGACATGATGTCCACGCCAACCACGGCTGCCCGGCGGATGCCGCCGGCAGCCACCATGCTGGCGGCGGTGGTGAGGGCGTAGAGGAAGCCGGAGCAGGCGGCATTCAGGTCGAACCCGAAGGCATGGCTGGCACCGATCATGTGCTGGATGCGGCAGGCCGTGGCGGGGAACATGGTATCGGGCGTCACTGTGGTGACCAGGATCAGATCCAGTTCAGAGGCCTTGAGGCCCCGGTTGTCCAGGGCCATCTGGAGGGCCGGGGCACCCAGTTGCGAGGCTCCCGTGCCGGGTTCGACCCAGCGGCGCTCCCGGATGCCTGTGCGGGTCCGGATCCATTCGTCATTGGTCGCCATGATCTTGGACAGGTCGTCATTCGTGACCACGCGCGGGGGGTAACACTCCCCCGTGCCGGTGATGCCAACCGGGGCGACTAGACGACGGTTCAAAGGGCCTCCGCTACCAATCAGCCATCATCGCATACTACGGGTCGTCAGCGATCTCCCCTGAGCCGCTGCAGCAGCGCGATGAGACGATCCGGGTCCACCAGCGGCAAGGGCAGATCCCCGGCCTGGCAGACGCCACCCAGCCAGGCGTCCCGAGCATCGCCTTCGTCGGCTTCCTGCCAGGCATCCGACGCCGGGCTGATCATCCCGATCAACCGCTCGATGGGGAGGGCGAGGCGGGGTCGGAGGACCGCCATTGCCACCGGCAGGCCCGGCGTGGCTTCACATCCAGGGAGATCCCCCCAGGCCAGCACTGGCAGGAATTCCCCCTGGTAGATCATCACGCCCTGGATTCCCCGCGGGCGCCCCGGAAGGTCAGAAACCGGGGTGGGCGCCACCACTTCCCGAAGATCCGAGGTCGCCAGCAGCAGATCCATTCCTGCCGCTCGGACATGGAGCCAGGACCTCTGCTCAGGCACGGGCCACCCGCCGCATCAGCGAGTTCATGGCCAATCCCAGCATCGCCTCGGGATCCACAACCCAGAGGATGCCCTCCGCCTGGGCGCTGCCCCCCATGATGCCGGCGGAATGGGCTAGTTCCGGCAGACTTCTCAGTAGCACTTCTCCACGACCGAGGATTTCATCGACGCCCAGAGCCACCTGCACGCTCCTGGCAGCGGCTGCCTGTTGACCCAGGACGACGAAGGCTCGCTGGCCGCGGGGTTCCGGCAGACCGAGGCAGGCCTGGAGCGACTCCATGGGCAGGGAGAGGCCGAGGACATCCACCTGATCCCCCCCGAAGAGGGCCTGCTTCCCCGCCTGGACCCGGATCACGCTGCCGAGGGGAATTCCGAAGGACTGGCCAGCGCAGCGCACCTTCAGGCAGCTCACCACGGCTCGGCTCAGAGGGATGCTCAGGCGGATGAGGCTGCCCCGTTTCGCCTCACTGGACAAATGGATCTCTCCCCCCTGGGCCTCGATTTCAGAGCGGACCACATCCATGCCGACGCCCCTGCCGGAAATCTGTGAGACGCGGTCCTGGGTTGTGAATCCGGGTTCCAAAGTGAGCCGATGCAGCCGTTCCGGTGAGTGGGTCTGACCCGCCCTCAGGATTCCAAGCTGGATTCCGCGCGCCTCGATGCGTTCCAGGTCAAATCCCCGGCCGTCATCCCGGATGTCAAAGCGCAGATTCCGCCCCCGCTGGGAGGCCGAAATGCGCAGGGAGCCGACTTCGCTCTTGCCGTGGGCCAGCCGCTCGGAGGGCGCTTCCACACCATGGTCCAGGGCATTCCGCACCAGGTGGAGGAAAGGTTCGGAAAGGCGCCCCAGGAGGCTGCGTTCCAGTTCGAGATCGCCCCCCTGAAAGGTCAGCTTCACAGGCTTTCCCATGTCCCTGCTGAGGCTCTTGACCATGGGCTCGATGCGCTTGAACAGGCTGTCGACCTTGACCATCCGCATCTGGAGGAGGGATTTCTGGACTTCAAGAAGGCCATCCTCCATTTGCGCCAGCAGGCTTGCCGGGCGTTCGCCGCTGGCTCCCTGGGCTTGTTTCAGGAGCAGGCTGGCGGCGTCCCGCAGCTGTCCCACTTCCATGAGCCGGGCCTCCAGGGCCTCCAGGCGGTGGGCTGGAAGCCGGATGATCTCCACCTCCTGGGTCGGGCCTGCGGGCAAATTCGCAGGGGCGGGTGCCGAAGCTTCCGGAGCAGGTTCCGCGATGGTTACCAAGGGCTCTTCCTGCCTCAGGCTTGTGGGCAGCCGCGAGGGATCCGCCAATAGGGCCGTGCCCAGCAGTTCATCATCCAGAGCTCCCAGGCTGGCCGGATCCAGGGCGGGACAGGCGGCCATCAGCAGGAAGCTGAGCCCATTCCGGCCCTCCGGCGCATCCAGCGGGAGCGTGGAGATCAACTCCCCCTGCCTGCCCAGCACCTCACTGAAGCTCCGGAGGCGCTCATCGAAGGTGGCGTAGGGGAGACAGACCGTCACGCCCTGGATCGGCATGCCGCTTACCAGGAGCGCGGTCACGCGGGTCCGCTCGTATTCGGACAGGGACTTCAGCAGGTCCGCTGGCAGATCCAGCATCGAGGTCAGATCCTGGGTTCCGCCTTCCGCGGGGCGTGCCAAAGCCTCCAACTCCCCGAGCGGGCGCCGGAGGTCATGCAGGTAATCCTCCGGTTCTGGCCTACCCCTGCGTAGGCCGGCCAGGCCGGATTCCAGGGCCAACATGCCTGCCTCCAGCGTCTCCACCAGCGAATCCGTGGAACGCAGGCGCCCCTTGCGCATGAGGTCGAAGATGTCCTCCAGACGATGGGCCGCCCGGCTGAAATGGGGGAAACCCAGCATCCCCGCCATGCCCTTGAGAGTGTGGGTGGTCCTGAACAGGTTGTTGACCGACGCCTGGGCCACGTGCGCAGGCTGGGCCTCCTTCATCGAGGCAAGGGTCTGCCGGGCCTGCACGAACAGGTCCTCGCATTCCGCCCATACATCGTCAAAAGATGGATCCATGAAACTCCCGATGCTGTGGCATCGGCAGGGGCGGGAGGAGTCCTGACTCCTGGCCATGGGCTGTCCTACACTAGCCCCATGCGCACCCTCGCCGTCCTCCCGTCCCGTTTTCAGGCTTCGCGGTTTCCCGGCAAGCCCCTGGCTCCCATCGCCGGAAAGCCCATGATCCAGTGGGTCTTCGAAGCCGCCAGCCGCGCCCTGGGCGTGGACCGGGTGGTGGTCGCCACGGATGACGAGCGCATCGCCTCCGCCGTCCGTGCCTTCGGCGGGGAGGCCGTGATGACCGACCCTGCCCTGCCCTCTGGCACGGATCGCACGGCCGCGGCCCTGGCGGCCCTGGGTGAGTCCTTCGATTGCGTGCTGAACATCCAGGGCGACGAACCCGCCATGCACCCCGAGACCGTGGCGGCAGTGGTCGCGCTCATGCAGGAGCAGCCGGACCTGCCGATGGGCACCGCCGCCTGCCCCTTCGCCCATGTCGATGAGCTTTTCAATCCCAACGCCGTCAAGGTGGTGGTGGATGACCAGCGGCGGGCCCTCTATTTCAGTCGCAGCCCCATCCCCTACCTGCGCAACTCCGCGATCTTCGAACCGGACTTCCGGCCCTGGATGGAACCCGGGCAGCTGACTCACTTTAAGCGCCACTTGGGCCTGTACGCCTACCGGCCCGACGCGCTCCGCACCTTCACCAGGCTGCCTCCCCACGCACTCGAGCAGCTGGAGATGTTGGAACAACTCCGGGCTCTGGCCGCAGGCATTCCCATTGGCGTAGCCGATACGCCCTTCCTCAGCCTGGGCGTGGATGTCCCGGGGGACGTGTCCGCCGCCGAAGCCCTGCTCCGCGAGCGCGGCTTGGCGCGTTAGACTCAGTGGTTGGGGCTTCGCGCCCGTTCCTAGTCTGGAGATATCCGTGAGCCACCACAAAGTCGTCGTGATTGGAACTGGCCCAGCGGGTTACACCGCGGCCCTCTATGCGTCGCGGGCTAATCTGGCGCCTCTGGTCTTCGAAGGCGTCCAGCCTGGAGGCCAGCTGACCATCACCACGGAAGTGGAGAACTTCCCCGGTTTCCGCCACGGTATCGCTGGACCGGCCCTGATGGACGAGATGCGCGAGCAGGCGCGGCGCTTCGGCGCCACCGTCAAGGCCGAGACCGTGCTCAAGGTGGACCTGCAGAATCGTCCCTTCCAGCTCACCACCGACCAGAGCGACTACACGGCAGACGCCGTCATCATCGCCACGGGCGCTTCGGCCAAATGGCTGGGCATCGGCAAGGATGAGCAGCTGTCCCGCAGCGGTGGTGGCGTCAGCGCCTGTGCGACCTGCGACGGTTTCTTCTTCCGCGGCAAGGAGATCGCCGTGGTGGGCGGCGGCGATACGGCCATCGAGGAAGCCACCTTCCTCACGAAATTCGCCACCAAGGTCCACCTCATCCACCGCCGGGACAGACTTCGCGCCTCCAAGGCCATGCAGGACCGTGCTCTCGAGAATGGGAAAATCCACCCAGTCTGGAACAAGATCGTGCTGGACGTGCTCACCACCACCCTGGAGACGCCCATGGGCGAGAAGGTGGAGAAGATACGCGCCCTGCAGTTGCAGGACACGCTCGATGGGTCCCAATCCGAGCTGCCGGTGGAAGGACTGTTCGTGGCCATCGGCCATCAGCCCAATACCAGCCTCTTCGCGGGCCAGCTACCCATGGACGAGACTGGCTACCTACAGGTAGAGAAAGGCTCCAGCCGCACCACCATTGAAGGCGTCTTTGCGTGCGGCGATGTGCAGGACCACGTCTACCGTCAGGCGATCACGGCTGCCGGGAGCGGCTGCATGGCCGCCATCGACGCCGAACGCTGGCTGGCCGAGAAGGGCCTGGCGGAGTGAACAATCCGCATCTGTAGCGGGTGATCCTGGATGATCTGCATTACCATGGGGTTCCTGCCCTTGGCCCCCCATGAACCTGCTGGTCATTACTCGCCATGACGACCTCGTCGAGCGCCTGAGGATGGCGTTTGAAGGTGCGGGGCATCGCATCACCCAGATCAGTGATCCCCTGGAGGCCCTGGCGAAGAACTCCTGGGGACAGGCCCAGCTGCTGCTGGCGGACTCCGGTGGCGAACTCCTGGACGGCTATCGGCTCTGCCACCTGCTTCGCGGCGAGTCCCAGGTGCTGTTCAGGAATCTTCCGATCTTCATGATCCTGGATCATGCCCCGACCGAACAGGATCTGCGGGCCCTGGAGGAAGCGGATGCAGATGGTTTCATCCAGTCAGCCAGCAACATCCAGCAGCTCCTCAACCACCTTGGCCCCGTGATGACCGGCAGTGCCTCCCACCAGGAGGGTCATCCCGTCCCGGTCCTGGCCGTGGGGCTTCATTCCACCCTCGCCCAGCGGACTCGCGAGATGCTCCTTCACTACGGGATGGAACTCCATTCCCCACCCACCCGGAATGCCGTGGAAGCCCAGCGGGCACTGAAGGCACCCCTGCTGCTCCTGGGACTCTCGACCGGGGGGATTCAGCGAGCCCTGGTGATCCTGGCGCAGCTGCGCGAGCAGAACCTGCTGCCCTACACCATTCTGCTTGGGCAGGTGAAGAGCGAGGCCGCTCAGCGCAAGCTGCTCCTGGCGGGCATCTCCGATTGGGTGCCCCTCCCCCTGCCTGGACCACGCCTGCTGCATGCCTGCCGGCGCGCCATCGAATGGATGCACGCCCGCCGGATCCAGATCGAGTACGAATCTGCCATCCATGACCTGCGGGAGCGCCGGAGCATGCTTGAGATCGAGGCGGCGGCCCTGCGCAACGAGGTACTCACGGACCCCCTCACGGAACTCCTGAACCGTCGCGCCTTCGACCAGAATCTGGAGCATGCCGTGCGTCAGTGGGAACGGCATCGTCGCGCCTTCGTGCTGCTCCTGGGCGACGTGGACCACTTCAAGCTCATCAACGATCGCTTCGGCCATCCAGTCGGGGATGAGGTCCTCCGGCAGCTGGCCGTTCGCATCCGCTCCGCCCTGCGCAAGTCCGACCTCGCCTTCCGGATTGGCGGCGAGGAATTCGCCATGCTGCTGACGGAAACCAGTCTCAAGGCCGGCGCTGAGGTGGCGGAAAAACTCCGGCGCCGGATCGATGAGGATCCCGTGGTGCTCCCATCTGGCCAGGTCATTTTCCCCACCATGAGTTTGGGCGTCGCCGGACCTGGAGCCACGAGTATCTCCATGCTGATGGCACAGGTGGATCGGGCGCTCTACCAGGCCAAGAACCTCGGACGGAATCGCGTGGTGGTGGCCAACGAGGGCGAATTTCCCCCCCGCGCCCTCAGCGCCGGAAGTTGAAGAGGTCGCCCATGCCTCTCAAGTTCAGCGTCAGGTCCAGCCGGTCCTCGCGGCCTCCGGACATGAGCGAGGTGTTCAGAGCCACATGGGTGAATTTCAGGACGTATGCCACGCAGGGCTGCACGAAGGCGAGGGCGACCGAGCTCGACATGAAGCCGTGGATCGTGAAATCGTAATTGGCGCTGAACTCAAAACGGAACCGGTCATCCCACAGCCGCTGGATCCCGCCAATCTGGACACCCTTCTGGCGGACCAGAAGCTGGTTGATGCCCGTGGAGAAGTAGGCCAGGTTGAACCGGCCACCATCCTGTGCCTTCAGGTCGAAGCTGAGAGCATTGTCGGACCCACCTGCCGAAAGGTCCGAAGAACGCTGCAGGCTCACCCGCCAGCGGTCATTGGGTTCGATGTCCAGATTGGTATCCAGTGAAGCCCAGCCTTTCCGGTAGGATCCATCGTTGAGGATGATCGGCGTCAGGTGGAACCGCGTAGCCACCTGCAGACGCAGCAGGTCAGTGAAGCCGCCACCCGATTGCGAACGCCCCAGCAGGTGCTGCTTGAGCCCGAGTTCAAAGCTCCGTTCCCCGGAGGCACTGCCATTCACGCCTGGAGCGTAGTCCACGGGATCGAATCGCTGGATGCTGCCGGACTCACCGTAGCGGCTGGTCTCGGTAAATCCGAAGTAGGGTTCGAGCACATGCCTGAGCTCACCATGGTACCCCAGGACGGACACATCCTGGAAACTCCGCCCGACCTGCGGGCCCGACAGGCGCAGATGCTCGGAAAGCAGGAAGCGGGTCGCCCCCGCCCCATCGACCTGGAAGGGACTGGTCGCCGGGTCGACCAAGGTCCCGCTCGTTCCTGCATCCGGGTCGAACACTGGCGAGGAGAGGGTGCTGCCGTAGTGCGTCACCCTTCCCATCATCTCGAAATCAGCCCTGAACGGCCCCCATTGCCCAAGCCGGCCATGGATGCGGGAACTGGCGTCCTGGCGATTCCATGCGTAGCTGGCATTGGGTGTGGTGGTGCTGCCTTCAAGGCCGTAGGCGTACCGGCCCAGTCTGATGCCGCCATCCAGGTAAAGGGTCCCCAGCACCGGCACCGGGAAGAGCCTGAACTCCCCCTGGGGCAGGGTCTGCCGTCGAAGGGAGGCGGGAAACTCTGGATTGTAGAAGGGGTCGCCCTGGGCTGCCGTGGTGAAGAAACTGCGCTGCTCGGCCGCCGTCAGGCTGAGGCTCCCGAAAGTGAAGTTTCGTCCCAGGTAGAGCGCGGAATCGAAATTGGTGGAGCCGAGACTGCCTAATCCACCGCCGTAGTCAGCCGTCACGAGGTTGTCGGAAGCCTGGTTCACATCCGCGGTCAACTGCCAGCCATCCTCGCGCTGCCAGACTTCTTTCAGGGAGAACTGGTAGCGTCGAGTGTCCAGACTCTGCGAGTAGATGCTCATGCCGGAGATGCTGCCTTGATGGGTCAGATCCGGGTGCCAGCGGGCCTCCCCTCCCCACAAGGTGCCTTCTTTGCTGAAGTATTCCGGGGAGAAGGTGGCATCCGCAGAGTTGCCGAGCACCTGGTAGTAGGAGACGCCCACCGTGGCCCCGAAGCTGCTGGATATCCCCAATTGCGGTGACATCAATCCCGACGTGCGCTCAGCCTGGGCAGGGTAGAGCGCATAGGGAAGGTAGAAGATCGGCACGCCGCTCAGTTGGACCCTGGGGTTCCAGAGTGTCGCGAAACCATCGAGGTTGACGTTCAGGCTCGACAGTTTGGCATTCCAGCCCGGCTTGTCCTCAGGGCATGGACTCAGGTCCACCTCGTCGAAGAGCCAGGTCCGCAGCGTGGTGAAGGCCACGTGACTGGAGCGCAGCGTCCAGGTGGGCGGAAGGTCCATCTGCAGGGCCCAGGCCTCCCCCGAACGAAGTGCCCAATCCATCTGAAGGCGTTCGCTCAGCAGCCTCAGGTCCGGCCCTTCCAACCGGACGTGCCCCACGGCGACCAGGTGTCCATCGGGAATCCTGTATTCGATGCGATCCGCCAGCAGCAGCAGACCCTCGGCCTGTATGGTTCCGTGTTCGAGAATCCAGAGATCGGCCCGTTCCTCGAGTTCGCCCCGCCAATCGAAGGGCACCCGGGAATTCCCAGGGCCACGCTCGATCTGGAAGGGGCGGAGAGGCAGCAGTTCAGCGGGCGTGCGTGCATCCAGAGGCGGCAGTGCGGGAGCGGGGGGAAGGCCCTGGGCCCCGAGGAGGGCAGGCAGGGCGGTCAGTAGCAGGCCTCGGCTTCCCTTCCGAAGGCAGCCCATGGGGGACTCAGTGCGTATGCGGCAGAAGCCGCGCGCTGACGAGGAAGATGCCCACACCCGACAGCAGCGCCATCGTGCTTCGGAATCCCGATACTTTCTGGACCTCTGGCAGCAGGTCGGAACTGGCGACGTAGAGGGTGAGACCCGCCGTCAGGCCGAGAATCGGTCCAGTCGGTAGGAGCAGCATGGTCTGCCCGGCGGAACCGACCAGGGCGGCGAGGGCCAGGGTTCCCGAGGCGAGCAGGGCCCCGCGGTTCCCGAACCCGTCCACCAGGAAGATCGAGGCAATGGTGCCGCCTTCGGGGATCCGGTGGAATAGGATGCCGAGCACGACCAGCGGTCCCAGGTTGCTGTGGAGGGAAAGCGCAGCTGCAATTGCCACGCCATCCATGAGGCTGTGCAGGGAAAGACCCACGAGCGCCATGACACCGCTGAGGCGTGTTCCGTCGGTGTGCGTCTCCTCACCATAGTGGAAGTGCAGCGTGATGCCATGTTCCATGACGTGCACCAGCAGGTAGCCGCCGAGCACCCACAGGGCGTTCACCTCTCCACCCTTCGCCTCCAGACTTTCCGGAATGATGCGCACGAGGGTGACCGACAGCAGGTAGCCCGCCGCGACCCCTGAGAGCAGGCGCATGAACTGGGCCCGGCCCTGGAGAAAGCGCACCACCCCCCAGCCGCCCAGCAGGGTGGCCAGGGAGGCGAGCGGCGCCAGCCAGAAGAGGGACATCTAGCCTTTGGCCTTCTTCGCCCGGGTGGCCTTCGGCTTGGGGACCTCATCGACAGGCAGGTCCGCCTTGTCCTTCTTGGGAGGCTGCTTGATGGCCTTGGACTTGGGAGCGGCCTTCCGCGTCGCGGGCACCACAGGTTCCGGGGTAGGCTCCGGCACGGGAACGAATGCGAGATCCGGTTCGGGCTCCGGCACAGATGCCACCTTGGCCCGGGGAGTTCTCCTGGGCTTGAGGGGAGAGGCGACTGGAACTGTTGCAGGTGCGGCAGCGTGGGCGCCGATCCTCGGGCGGGGGCTGGGCGTGAGCAGGCTTGCGAGCAGATCCGGCGTGGCCTTGGGCGGCTCAGGCTGGGGCTCGTACTGGGCTTCGACCACGCTCCGTTCGTCGGCTACTGCAACCTCGGCTGCGGACTCGCCAGCCTTGTCCGCACCGCCCTTGCGGCGCCGGCGGCGGCGCTTGCGCTTGGTGCCATCGCCCTTGGAGTCATCCCCGGCTTCTTCGCCACCCTCCTCGACCTCTTCATCCTCGGGTTTGGCGCTCTCGAACAGGGCCCGCAGGCGCTCGCGCTCATCCAGGGCCGCCCGCTGGAGGTCCCGCCGGTCGTACTTGAAGGCCTCCTTCTTGCCCTCCTTGGGACCTTCGCCATGGATGCCCAGGGCCTTCTCGAAGGAGATCGGACTGTCGCCACCCAGCACCACGGTTTCATCTTCGGGAGCGTTCTTTTCGCGGGCGGGTTTGGCAGCCGACTTCTCGACCGGAACTTCCTCGGCCCGCTCGATCTCCGCGGCCATCTCGCCATAGCTCATGGACCAATCGGCCTGGATGAGGATCTTCGCGTCGCTCTCCTCCTCCATCTGGATCAGGTCGCTGCGCTTTTCGTTGAGCACGGCTGCGGCGATGGCCGGGGCCAGCTTCACCCGGATCTCGCCAATGCCGCCCTTGGCCAGGAGGCCGTGCAGCTTGCGCACCACGGACAGCGCCATGGCCTCGATGGTCTTCACCTTGCCGGTGCCGGCGCAGGTGGGGCAGGACTCATGGTTCACGTGCTGGAGGCTGGGCCGGATCCGCTGGCGCGTCATCACCAGCACCCCAAAACGGTTGATCTTCCCCACTTCCATCCGGGCCTTGTCAGCCTTGAGGCAGTCCACCAGGCGGTCCTGGACCGAGCGGATGTGGGACTCGCGCTTCATGTCGATGAAGTCGATGGCGATGAGGCCCGCCAGGTCGCGCAGCCGCAGTTGCCTTGCCACTTCCTCGGCGGCCTCCATGTTCGTCTTGAAGGCCATGTCCTCCACGCCATCACCGGAGGTCTTGCCGCTGTTCACGTCGATGGCCACCAGGGCCTCGGTCTGGTCCAGCACCAGGGCGCCCCCGCTGGGCAGGCCCACCTTCCGGCCGTAGACGCGGTCGATCTGTTCCTCCAGCTGATGCCGGGAGAACAGGGGCTTCTTGCCCGTGTAGTGCTTCAGCACGTCGAGGTGCTGGGGCATAGTGCGCTTGAAGAAGGACTGGGCGGCATGATAGGTGTCCAGATCGTCGATCTGTACCTCCTCCACATCGGCACTGAAGGTGTCGCGCAGGGTGCGGGTGACGACATCGTCCTCCTGCCACACGAGCCCGACCCCGTGGCGGTGCTTGTAGCGGTTCAGGACCTCCTTGTAGGTGTCCAGAAGGTACTCCAGGTCGCGCTGGAAATCCTCCTTGGTCACGCCAAGACTGGCGGTGCGGACGATCACGCCAATGTCCGCGGGGATCTCCAAGGTGTCGATGAGCTGCTTGAAGTGCCGCCGTTCCTCGGTGGCTTCAATCTTCCGGCTGATGCCGTTCACCGGATTGCCGGGCGTGATCACCAGATAGCGGCCCGCCAGACTGACCTGGCCGGTCATCATGGCGCCCTTCCCGCCGAGTTCCTCGCGCAC
>CAIQPH010000322.1 GCA_903873655.1 uncultured Holophagaceae bacterium
GACCCTGATCGCCTCTCCTGACGCAGGCTTCCCCGTCATGTCCTTTAACAGCATTGCCGACGGGATAGTGGTGGGGAATGCCTTTGCCGCCGACTTCTCTTCTTCAAAAGGTGTGGTCTATGTTTTTTAAAAGGATCTTGGGCGATGGATAAATTTTGTAATGATTGCAGGTGGCAGAAGATTGTTGGCCCAAAAGAGATGGACTTAATGAACATACCGGCAATGTGTTCCCATGAAGGCTTGGGGTCGGATGGAACTCCAAAACCTCTCCGGGCCTGTTCCTGGGAACGCTCTGCTGGAGAATGCGGGCCGGATGGGAAATGGTGGGAAGCTAAGACATGAGAGGCGATCTCAATTACTGTCCCAAATGCGGAGCGGTAATGCTGGTAGCAGCTTTGAGCGTCACAGAAATTGAGGTACTGAGGGCTCTTTGGGATGGCAAGAAAGTCGCTGAGATCGCTAAGGAGCGGTTTGTGTGTGACAAAACGATTGAATCACAGCGAAGAAATCTGTTTCTCAAGGCCGGGGTGACCAGCCTGGCGACCCTGTTTAGATGGGGGCTGAAGAAGGGCTACATACAGCCATGACCAAAGACATCCTCTTTTTTATCGCCAACATCTTTTTCCTCCAGGCGATGCCCATTCGTTTGATCGTCATTCTGGTGATCTGCGATGTGCTGATCCTGGGGATGAAGTTAATGGGGTGGTGGGAATGACGCCTGAAGGGCTGCTCTTTATCTCTAATAAAGGGGAAACGCTCCCGGTGGCCTGGGAACTCCGCAAGGAGGGGGTGCCCCTGGAGTATTATGTCCATGACCTGACCTGCCGGAACGCCTACTCCGGTTTGATGCCGCGCATAGGCCAGGGGCAGTTATTGGAGGCGGTGGACCGGGCCCAAACGGTGGTCATCGACATCATCCTGAAGAATGAGCAAGCTCCCCGGGATCTGGCCTTCCTGGATAAATTCAAGATCCCCCACAGCGTCCCGGGGCTCTTCGGGACTCTGGGCGACAAACTCAAGAAGCCCCCGTACAACAAAGAGGTCATCGGTGGCGGTGCTCTCCCGGAGAAGGTCGAACTGGACCGAGAAGAAGGAATCAAGCTGGCCCGGCTCTGCGGCTTCGACATCCCTGAGTACCACGAATTTACCAGCCTGAAGGCCGGCGCCAAGTTCCTGCATGGTCCCGGCAAAAGTAAGTTGTGGGTCTTCAAGCCCCACGGGAACGCCGCCCTGGACCTGACCAAGGTGGAGGACTTCGCCGGCGAACTCCTGGACCTCCTGACGACTACCTACCCGGCCAGACTGGGCGATGGCGTAAAATTCATCCTGCAGGAGAAGATCGACGGCCAGGAGGTCTCCAGCGAGATTTGGTCGGCGGCCGGGGTGGTCATGCACCCCAACCGCACTCTGGAAGACAAGAAGCTGAATGACGGGAACACCGGGCCCGCCGTCGGCAGCGCCTCCAACACCGTATTCCTGTGCAAGAATGCCGACGGGATCGTCCACAACCTGATGGTGAAGATCCCCTGGCTCAAAGACTACACGGGCCCCATCGACGCCAACTGCATCATCACTAAAGACGGCCGGGTCTGGTTTCTGGAGTGGACCTTCCGCTTCGGTTACAGCGCCCTCTTCCTGTTTCTGAGCCTGATTAAAAAGGGCAAATTGAGCACCTTCTTCCTGAAGAAGTTCAAGGCCGAACCCGACCGTTCCTTCGTGGCCTCCCAGGTCCTCACTCTGCATCCCTTCCCCCATGTCCGGGATAAGCCAGCCCTGTATGGCCCAATGATTAAGGACAACCTGATCAACAGCCCCATCGACACCAATGGGGCCTGGTGGGTCGATGTCTATAAGGACAGTAAAGGGAAGCTGCGGTGCGCCGGAGCCGACGGCTACCTGGGGGTGATCCTGGACCGGGGAGCGACGGCCGAGGAAGCCATCAAGGCCTGTCATAAACGCGTGGCAGAAATCAAGAAGGCGGGCATTTCCGGGGACCTGCAGCATCGTACTGAGCACGATCACTTGGAATCGCATTTGGGCCGGCTGGAGAAGTTCAAGTCGTGGGGGATTAACCTTTTCTGACCCGCCAACACCGGAGACATCTACATGATGTTCGGGGGGATAAATGAGTGAATTTTGCGATCCTAAACATTTATGGTTTGCCATCGGCATTCTCTTTCTGGTTATCGTGGCCTTGGGCGCCGGCAGGGGCCTGGGGGCCCTGGGCCTGCTGCTGCTCAAAAAATTCTTAGGGAAAGAAACGGTGACAGTCAATCTCAATGCCCAGGAAGTTATGGCAGAGGATCGTGCCGCCATGACCTCTGACCGGGAAGCCATGGCCGTTGAC
>CAIQPH010000323.1 GCA_903873655.1 uncultured Holophagaceae bacterium
GCCCATCTCGCTGATCGGCACCTTCGGCGCCATGTACCTCCTGGGCTACACCATCGACCACCTGTCCCTGATGGCGCTCACCGTGGCCACGGGCGTCGTGGTGGACGACGCCATCGTAGTGGTGGAGAACATCACCCGCCACCTTGAGAACGGCATGCCGCCCATGGAGGCAGCCCTCCACGGTGCCAAGGAGATCGGCTTCACCGTCATCTCCATCAGCATGTCCCTCATCGCCGTCTTCATCCCGATTCTCTTGATGGGCGGCCTGGTCGGCCGGTTGTTCCGGGAATTCGCCGTCACCCTCTCCATCGCCATTGTGATCTCCATGGTGGTGTCACTAACAACTACGCCCATGATGTGTTCGCGCCTCCTGCGCCCCCATTCGCAGGAAAAGCACGGCCGGGCCTTCCAGTCCAGCGAGCGGGTTTTCCAGTGGATCATGGGCCACTACGAGACCTCCCTCAGCTGGGTCCTGCGCCATCAGGGGTTCACGCTGGCGGTGGCCATCGGCACCATGATCGCCACGATCGGCCTCTACATCATCATTCCCAAGGGGTTCTTCCCCCAGCAGGACACGGGCCGCGTCACAGGCAGCATCGTGGCGTCCCAGGACATCTCCTTCGGCGGGATGGAGAAGCTGATGACCCAGTATGTGGCCATCGTGCAGGCCGACCCCGCCATCGAGAACGTCACGGCCTTCGTGGGTGGCGGCAACACGGGGCGCCTGTTCACTTCGCTCAAGCCGAACAACCAGCGCAAGGACACCGTCGACCAGATCATCGCCCGCCTCCGCGGCAAGACGGCTCACATCGTCGGGGGAACGCTCTACATGCAGCCGGTCCAGGATCTTCGGCTGGGGGGCCGGCCTTCCAGCACCCAGTATCAGTACACCCTGCAGGGCGACGATGCCCGGGAGTTGTTCGACTGGGCCCCTAGGGTGCTCGAAAAACTAAAGAAAGTCCCCCAACTGGCTGACGTCAACTCGGACCTCCAGAACCAGGGCCTCGAAGCTTCCCTGGTCATCGACAGGGCCACGGCCTCCCGCCTGAACATCAGCCCCCAGGCTATCGACAGCACCCTGTACGACGCCTTTGGCCAGCGCTTCGTCTCCACCATCTACACAGCCCTGAACCAGTACCACGTGGTGATGGAGGTGGACACGCCGTTCATGCAGACGCCGGACGGTTTGCGCCATACCTATGTCCGCTCCACGACCGGCAACCTGGTGCCCCTGAGCGCCTTCACCACCCTGCGGCGCCGGAACACGCCGCTTTCCGTGAACCATCAGGGCCAGCTGCCCTCGGTCACCCTTTCCTTCAACCTGGCGGTGGGCGTGGCCCTGGGTGACGCGGTGACCGCCATCGACAAGGCGGAGCAGGAGATCCGCATGCCCAGCACCCTGCGGGGCAGCTTCATGGGCACGGCCCAGGCCTTCAAGGCCTCCCTCGCCAACCAGCCCATCCTGCTGGCAGCGGCCCTGCTGGCGGTCTACATCGTGCTGGGCATGCTCTATGAAAGCCTCATCCATCCCCTGACCATCCTGTCCACTCTGCCCTCGGCCGGAGTGGGGGCCCTGCTCGCGCTGCTGGCCTGCCGCACCGAGCTGACGGTCATCGCCTTCATCGGCATCATCCTGCTGATTGGCATCGTAAAGAAGAACGCCATCCTCATGATCGATTTCGCCATCGAGGTGGAACGCCGGGAGGGCACGACTCCTGAACGGGCCATCTTCCTGGCCTGCCTGCTGCGCTTCCGACCCATCACCATGACCACCATGGCGGCCCTGCTGGGCGGCCTCCCCCTGGCCATCGGGCTGGGAACGGGTGCAGAACTGAGACGCCCCCTGGGTATCGCCATCGTGGGCGGCCTGCTGCTGAGCCAGCTCCTGACCCTCTACACCACACCGGTGATCTACCTGTACATGGACCGCCTCCACCTGTGGTGGGCCCGTACCCACCCGAGGCGCAAGGTCCCGGCTTGAGCAAGACCGCCCCGGGTGCGATCCTGGAAGGCTATGAAACTCGATCGGCTCGGCGACTTCCAACGCACCCACCGCAACGGCGACCTCCGCCTTGACCACGTCGGACAGACCGTGCGTCTGCTCGGCTGGTGCCGCAGGGTGCGGAACCTGGGCTCGCTGATCTTCCTGGACCTCCGGGACCGCTGGGGCCTGGTGCAGCTGGTGGCCAGGGAGGAGACCGCCGATTCGGAGCTGCTGGCCAAGCTCAAGTCCGTGCGCAGCGAGTTCGTGCTGGCCGTCGAGGGCGTGGTGGCCGAGCGCGAGAGCAAGAACCCCAACATGGCCACGGGGGATGTCGAGATCCGCCTCACCGGCCTGCGCATTCTCAACACCGCCGCGCCGCTGCCCTTTCCCCTGGAGGATGAAGGTGTGGGTGAGGATCTGCGCCTGACCTACCGTTTCCTCGACCTCCGCCGTGATGAGCTCCAGCGGAACCTGCAGCTGCGCAGCGAGGCCGCGAACCTCATCCGCAATCACTTCCGCGAGCATGATTTCATCGAGATAGAAACACCCATCCTCACCAACTCCACGCCGGAAGGCGCCCGCGACTACCTGGTCCCCAGCCGGGTGCATCCCGGAGAGTTTTTCGCCCTGCCCCAGTCGCCCCAGCTCTTCAAGCAGCTGCTGCAGGTGAGTGGCTTTGAGCGCTACATCCAGATCTGCCGCTGCTTCCGCGACGAGGACCTGCGCGCCGACCGCCAGCCCGAGTTCACCCAGGTGGATATCGAGATGAGCTTCGTGCGCCAGGAGGACGTGCAGGGCGTCATCGAGCCGCTCATGGCCAAGCTGGCCATGGTGGTCGGCAAGGAGGTCAGCGCGCCCTTCCCGCGGCTGTCCTACCGGGACGCCATGGAATGGTATGGCTCGGACAAGCCCGATCTCCGCTGCGGCGTAAAGATCCAGGACGTCACCGGCCTCTTCACCCAAAGCGGCTTCAACCTCTTCCGCGCCGCCGCCGAAAGCCAGGGCCAGCGCCGCGTGCGGGCCCTGTGGTTCCCGGGCGAGGCTGCCGGTTCGCTGAGCCGCAAGCAGCTCGACACCTTCCAGGAGCAGGCGAAACAGATGGGCGCAGGTGGCCTGCCCTACGCCAAATGGGGCAAGGACGGGCTGTCGAGCAGCTTCAAAAAGTTCCTCGATCCTGGCGCAGAAGCGGCCCTGAAGGGCCACCTCTGCGTGAACGGCGAAGGCCTGGCGGTCTTCGCCGTTGGAACTGATGCCCAGACTTCCAAGGTCCTGGGTGACCTCCGCACCAGAATCGCGACGGATCTATCCGCCACCGAAAAAGACCCGACGCTTTCCACCCTTTTCCATCACAAAAACGCGTTTGCGTTTTTGTGGATCACGGACTTCCCATTGTTGGAGTGGAGCGAGGAATCCCAGCGCTTCATCGCCTGCCACCATCCCTTCACCAGCCCGCATCCCGACGACCTGGACCTGCTGGAAACCGATCCCGGCCAGTGCCGCGCCCTGGCTTACGACCTGGTGCTCAACGGTTTCGAGATCGGCGGCGGCAGCATCCGCATCCATGACGCGGAGACCCAAGGCCGACTGTTCCGGGTCATCGGCATCGGCGAGGCGGAGGCCCGGACCAAGTTCGGCTTCCTGCTGGATGCCCTGGCCTTTGGTGCCCCCCCTCATGGCGGGCTGGCCTTGGGCCTGGACCGCCTCGTGATGCTGCTGGCGGGTGTGGACAACATCCGCGAAGTCATCGCCTTCCCCAAGACCGCCCAGGCCCGCTGTCTCATGACCGGCGCACCCGGCCCCGTGGACGAGCGCCAGCTGCGCGAACTCCACCTGCTCCAGGATGCCAAGCAGACCTATCGAGTGGGCGCCGTGTTCTTCGAGTCGGCCGAAGACGGCCTTGACCCTGTCATTAGAGGGGAACTGCGTGGCCAGGCCCTCCAGCAGATCGGTCAGCTGACCCCCCGACAGGCCCAGGGCCTCGTCACCCTGGACCCCCATGGCCGGATTCTCGATGCCCAGACTCTCAGCGGGCCGACCTTTGAGTTCTGAGCCACTGACCCCACCGAAAGCACCGCTCATCGAGACCTAGCCCTAGTCCCGGAACCTTCCCGGCCAAGCCCCCACCATTCATGGGATCCTCCCATGCGGAGAAAGACCCCGATCACCGTTAAACTAAGCATTGCCCCTCGGGGTCCTTGTTTTCTTGGAGGTTCAATGTTTCTGGAGTTCCCCGGCCTTGGGGGAATGCTCGCTTCGATGCGGTCCCTGGCCGCCTCAAAAGGTCAACCCATGTCCATGCCGCGCATCTCACGGTTCTTCCTGCTGCCCATGATCCTTCTGGCCCTGGGTGGAGGCTGTCATCACAGCTCCAATCCGAATGCCCCCGGCACCCCGCCCAGCATCACCTTGCAGCCTGTGGATACCAGCACGGTGTCTGGCCGCCCGGTCACTTTCACCATCACGGCCACCGGGGCGGCTGTCATCAGTTACCAGTGGGCCAAGGTCCAACTGGACGGCACCGGCAAGATCATCAGCAGCATCGACATCCTGGGCGCCCTGAGCCCGTCATACACCTTCTACAGCCCCCAGTCCGCGGACGCCGGGCGCTATGCGGTGACAGTGACCAACGACATCGGCACGGTCACCAGCTACGCCGCGGCCCTGACCGTGGTCCCGACCCCGGAATTCAATGCCGCAGTGGGCGTCGCATTTGACGCTGCGGGCAACCTCTATGTTTCCGACCGGGACGACCACGTCATCTGGAAAGTGAGTTCCACCAAGCAGGTGACTCTGCTGGCTGGAACCCAGGGGATTGCTGGTTCCTCGGACGGCCAGGGAAGCGGCGCCAGTTTCCGGAATCCAGGTTGTCTGGCCTTCGATCCCACGAGTGCGACCCTGGTGGTTGCTGACACCGGCAACCACACGATCCGCCGGGTTGCTGCCGATGGCACCGTCACGACCCTGGCGGGCGCGGCGGGCGTCCCCGGCACGACCGACGGAGGGGCGGCCCAGGCGCGCTTCAACGCCCCCTACGGGATCGCCTTGGATGCCAGTGGCAGAATCTACATTGCGGATTCCCGCAACCACACCATCCGCTTCATGGCTCTGGACGGCACCGTGTCAACCTACGCGGGCAGCGCCGGTCTGCCAGGCTATCTGGACGGAGCCGCCGGGAACGCCCGGTTCAGCGAACCGAACGGCCTGGCCTTGGCTTCCAGTGGGGTCCTTTATGTCGCCGACTTCGGGAATTCCTGCATCCGCGCGATCAGCCCAAACCCGAATGCGCTGGTCAGCACGTTGGCTGGGCTGGCGGGAACGGTTGGCTATGCTGATGCCACCGGCAAGGCGGCTCTCTTCAACCAGCCGGTGGGAATCTCCCTGGATGCCAGCGGCAACATCTGGGTGGCCGATACCTACAACCACGCGATCCGCAGCATCACTCCGGCGGGTGTCGTGCATGTGATAGCAGGCTCAGGGACGGCCGGGAACATTGACGGGAGCGGTAATGATGATGCAAATTATTTATAACTGTTTTATAGCCTTCCTCTGCTCCTTTAAGAAACTTGGAGACACGAGCAATAGTACGAGAGCTTAAGCCGGTCTCTTCTTCAATAGCCGAATATTGAAC
>CAIQPH010000324.1 GCA_903873655.1 uncultured Holophagaceae bacterium
TCCCCTACCGCCTGAACCGCTCCACCCTGCAACTGGTGTTGGATCACATGGAAGTCCACCTCGGCGCCAAGAACAGCGTGCCCGAACTGGCCACCATGGCCCGCTGCACACCGGACCACTTCATCCGCCTCTTCCGGGAGGCCACCAGCACCACGCCCCACCAGTACCTCATCGAGCGGCGGCTGCAGCGCGCCGTCACCCTGCTGGCCAACGGCGAGCGGCCCAGCGACGTGGCGAAGATCCTGGGCTTCTATGATGCCAGCGCCTTCACCCGCGCGTTCAAGCGCCGCTTCGCCGTCCCCCCCAGCGAATACGCGCAGGAAGCTTACGAGCGGCAGTTCCCGAAAAAATAGGGCGTAGCCCTCTCTCCGAAAGCGGGCGCCATTCGGCACCCGCTTTCGGAGCAGGAGAAAAAGCCTACTTGGCTGCTTTTTCGGTCGCAGCTTTGGCTTTGGCGGCGCCCTTTTCGGTGCCCTTCTTCGTCTTGGTCTTGGCCTTGTCGGTGCCTGCCTTCGCGGCGCCTTCACCCTTGGCGGTAGCGGCCTTCACCTTGTCGGCGGCCCCGGGGACCGCACCGGCTTTCGCCGCTGCCTTGGCGTCCACCTTGACCTTGGCGTCGGTGACCTTCTGGTCGGCCTTGGCCTTGGCCTCGTCGCCCTTGGCATCAGCCTTCGCCTTCCCGGTGTCCACGGCGGAATTGGCCTTGGCCTTCAGCTCATCTTTGGACGGGATCTGGGCGGAAAGCGCCAGGGTAGCCACGACTAGGATTGGGAGTGCGAATTTCATGAAGTCTCCCGGAATGGATGGCCCATGGTGATGGAGGAAACGGCCCCTGTCAACGGGGCGCGCGGGCGGTCTCGGCGAAGCGCGGCGCACGCCGGGCCTGGGTCGCCTGCTCGAAGGCATAGGCCAGTTTCAGCAGTAGGCCCTCCTGCCAGGGCCCACTGAAGAAGGAAAGGCCGACCGGCAGCCCGAAGACCTGCCCGGCGGGCACGGTGATGTGCGGGCAACCGGCCACAGCCGCGGGCGTGGAGAGGCTCAGACTCGAACTGTCGCCGTTGACGTGGTCGATGAGCCAGGCGGGCCCTCCGGTGGGTCCGACCAGGGCCTGGAGCCGATGCTGTTCCAGCAGGCCGGTGATGTCCCGGCGGGCCTGGGCGCACGTTTCCAGGGCCTTGAGGTAGGCCGGATCCTGCAGCGGGCCCTTGGCCTGGGCCTGCCGCAGGAGTTCCTGGCCGAAGAAAGGCATCTCCTCCCTGCGGTGAACCTCGTTGAAGGCCAACAGCCCAGCCAGATCCTGCACGGTCCCGCTCCTGCCGGCGAGGTAGGCACCCAGGTCGGCCTTGAACTCATAGAGCAGCACCTCGAATTCCGCATCCTCGTAGGCCGCGGATTTCAGCTCCACGTCCACCAGCGTGGCGCCCTGCACCTTCAGGACCTCCAGCGCGGGCCGGATCACGGCGTCCACATGGGCATGCACATTGAACAAATTCTTCACCACGCCGAGGCGGGCGCCCTGCAGGCCGTCCTTCTGAAGGAACCGCGTATAGTCCGCCTCCCGCCGGGCATCGGCCTCGCGGGTGGCGGCATCCTTCGGGTCGCTGCCCGCCAGAGCTCCGAGCAGAATGGCCGCATCGCGCACGGTGCGGGCCATCGGCCCGGCCGTATCCTGGGTGTGCGAGATGGGAATGATGCCGCTCCGGCTCACCAGGCCCACCGTGGGTTTCAAGCCCACCAACCCGTTCGCGTTGGCCGGACTCACCACAGAGCCATCCGTCTCCGTGCCCACGGCCACGGCACAGAGGCTCGCAGCCACGGCGGCACCGGAACCGGAACTGGAGCCGCTGGGACTGCGGTCCAGGGCATAGGGATTCCGCGTCTGCCCGCCCCGTCCGCTCCAGCCGCTGCTGCTGCGGGTGGAGCGGAGGTTCGCCCACTCACTGAGGTTGGTCTTGCCCAAGATCACCGCGCCTGCCTCGCGCAGCTTATTCACGATGAAGGCATCCTCCTTCGGCGCCGGTGCCTCCACCAGCGCCAGAGATCCCGCCGTGGTCTTCATGGCGTCGGCGGTATTGATGTTGTCTTTGATGAGCACGGGGATGCCATGCAGAGGGCCTCTCGCCTTCCCCGCCCTGCGCTCCACGTCCATGACCTTCGCGATCGTCAGGGCCTCGGGGTTGAGTTCGATCACAGCGTTCAAACGGGGTCCCGCCTGATCCAGGGCCGCGATGCGAGCAAGGTATTTCTGCACGAGTCTGGCGGATGTCCACCTTCCAGCAGCCATGCCGGCCTGCAGGTCCCCGATGGAGGCCTCCTCCAGCACGAGACCCCTCGCAGCTTCAGGGGAGGGCATCCCGGCGCCGCCCAGCGCTGTAGCGCTCAGGGCCAGACCTGCACCAAGAAAAGCCCGGCGATCGAGGGGCATGGAATCGCTGTCGTCAGGCACGGTTCGCTCCGGAAAGGGACGTTCCTGGATCATATCCACGCCCTCAGGGATCGGCGACCTGCCGATGCCCAGCCACCGCTGGCCGATTCGTTCCCACCCGTTCCTCTGGTCCCGCCCAGCTTTTAAAGTGGAGGCACCCATGGCCGCGTTCCTGCTCTGGCTCATCCTGCTGGTGATCTGCTGGCCCCTGGCCCTTCTGGCGCTGTTCCTCTACCCGCTGATCTGGCTCCTGCTCCTGCCCTTCCGCCTCCTCGGTTTCGCGGTGGAGGGAGCGTTCGGGATCGTGAGAGGGCTGTTCCTGCTGCCAGCGCGAATTCTCGGGAAGGGATAGGCTGGCGGAAGGATTCAGGTGGACCGATATCCTCTGCGGACGCCCCCCGCTGAAGGCGAAGGGCGGGGGCGGAGCAGAGGTCACAGCCAGCGCCGGACGCGCCTCGTATAGGCCACATATTGCTCGCCGAACTGGGCGCGCAGGCGGACTTCCTCCCGGGCGATGACGAGCCTATCGAGCAGCAGGACCAGCACGGGTGCCAGGGGCAGCATCCAGGCGGAATCCAGCAGGACTCCGAACCAGACCAGCAGGATTGAGAGGCCCAGGTAGAGCGGGTTCCGGGACCAGCGGAAAGGGCCGGAAGTCAGCAGCGTGGTGGCCTCGCCATTCGGCTCCGGGGTCGTGCCCATGCGCTTGAAGGTCAGCAACCCCCAGCCACCATGGATGGCCGCCAGGAGAAGAAATCCGGTTCCCAGGATCAGTCGTGCAGCCGACGGCAGGCCGAGCGGAAAAGGAGAAATTAGGCCGAGACCCCAGCCAGCCAGGAGGCAGCCCAGAAACAGAAGGGGTGGCTGGGGAGACTTCCCAGGGCTGGACAAGGGGGCCTCCCTCAATTCAAAAGCATGATCTTTACCGGTGAGGAACGGTGAGGGCCGTTAGGTGGAAGGAAGTGCACCTGGCGTTCAGGAGAGGGCCACTTCAAGGGCATTGGAGAAAAGCCCCTTCAGCTCTGTCGCAGCCGCATCCAGCATGGGCTGGCCATTCACGGCGAGGGTGACCCGCAACCCTCCGGTGGTGCCGATCTTCGCGCAGGGCACGCGGTGCGTGACGCAGAGGGTGGCGAGACTGCCTTCCCCTTCCGGGCTGACCGACACCACGA
>CAIQPH010000325.1 GCA_903873655.1 uncultured Holophagaceae bacterium
ATTACCGTGGTCTCAATATCCCCCTTGCTTTCAGGATGGATATGGTGGTGGATGAGGCGCTGGTAATTGAACTGAAAGTCGCAGAGTCCTTTACAGCCGAACATGAGGCCCAGATCCTGAGTTACCTGCGTTTTTCGGGGAAGCCCGTGGCCCTGTTGCTGAATTTTGGTGTCTACCCCATGGGGAAGAAGGGGATCCGACGATTCGTCATGCAAACCCATCCTTACTCTGTGCCTTCCGAGTGAATTCCGTGCCTTCCGCGACCAGCTTCCTTCTTTCCTCTTGTCTCCTGCTTGCCTCTGGCTGTGGGTACCACCGGCTGGACCGGCAGCAGCGGGCTGCGGTTTGGGCGAAGCAGGGTGAGACGATCCGTCTGGCCCGGTTCAGGAACCTGACGCCGCGGCTGGGACTTGAGGATCGCTTCACCAAGGCCCTGGAGAATCGCGTGGTGGCGGCCAGTCCCTGGCGCCTGGTGGCCCAGGACGGGGCGTCCCGCTGGGTGTTGCAGGGAACGCTGGAGGAATACCGTTCGCGCCCATTGGGCCTCACCCTCGGCAATAACAAGACCCAGGCCAGTGTCGGTTCCGCTTCCCGCGTGGAGGTGGTGGTGGTGGCCAGCGTGGAACTGCTGGACGGTCAGACGGGGGTGGTAGTGCTCTCCCGGCGCGGCCTGACCTTCTCGAACCAGTACCGGGTGGACCAGAATTTCGCTAGCTTCGATAGCCGCGAGCTGGAGGTGATCGAAAGCCTGGCCGATGACTTTGCCGAGAGTTTTCTCACTCAGCTGCTGGAAGGCATCGACTGATGGCGACCCCCGCCGCGTGGCTGGAGCAGTCCTTCGCCCTGGTGCATGGCGAGGATGGGGATGGGCGCCGCGAGGCCGTGGCGGCCTGGAAGCGCCAGCATGTGGATCCCGAGTGGGCAGATTTCTCGCTCACCCTCTGTACCGAAGGCTGTCCCTGGGCTGAAGTTCTGGCTGCCCTCCAGGAGGCCGCACCTCTGGGGGCCGAGGCCCGCGCCGTCATCGTGCCCGCCGCCGACAACCTGTTCGGCAAGCGCCGGGGCGGGGCCAAGGACAAGAAACAGGACCTGCCCGAAGCCGTGACCACCTTTCTTCAGCGTCCACTCCAGGGCGTGAAGCTGCTGCTGGTAGCCTGGAGCACCGTGCCGGCAGGCCCTGGCAATCCCCTCGGATCCAAGCCCTGGACCGACTGGGCCAAGGCCGGACGCATTCTCAAGGTGGGTGCCCTGGAGCCCGCCGAGATCCTGCCGTTCCTCCAGGAGGAAGCCCGGCGCCTGGGGCTGGGCCTTGAGCCCGAGGCTGCCGAGATGCTGAGAGAGAGGCTGGGCGGCAATGTGGGGCTCATCAAGCGGGCCATGGAGGTCTTCGACCTGGCCTCCGAGCGCCGGGTCATCTCCCCCAGGCTGGTGGAGGTGATGACGTATCGGATGACCGACCAGCGGGTCTTCGCGTGGTCCGAGGCCTGGCAGAAGGGGCAGCTTGCCCAGGCCCTCAAGATTCTCAGGGAATGCCAGGAGGACGACTTCGAGAAGGCCTCCCTGATGCTCGTTAGCCAGGCCGCCCGGGAAATGGGCCGAGTCGCCTCCGTGGCTCAGGCCCTGGCCTACGGCCTGAAGAAGGAAAGCGAGCTCGCCCAGGCCATCCAGCTCCCACCTAACCAGGCCTGGCTGCTGGGCCGCAGCTACCTGCCGGTGGCCGCCCGCATGGGCCTGTCCCGGGCCCGAACGTTGCTCGGCGCCGTCGTCCAGTGCGAGCGCGACATCAAGGGTACCGCGCTGTCCAGGAGTCCCACGCCCCTGCTGGAACTGACCACGAGGCTCTGCCGGGAGTGGGCGCGCTGAATCCCCATCCCCCGGGGGGAACCGGACATTGATCACTTGAGCCAGGACTCCGCTAAGCGGATCATGGGGGGCTGATCCCGGAGGGCCCATGTCCGAATGCGTCATTCCCAACTTGACCTCGAATGAGGTGGTGGCTTCGAAGTCTGTGCTGCCAGATGGTTGGAAAGCTGATCTATCAAACCTGAAGGTTCTGGACCTCACCCTGCCTGTGCTGGAACTGCTGCGCCGCACGACCAGCCGCCTGCCGCAGGATGTGATCGACGCACTGGTGAAGGGCCGGGATGCGGAGGAAGAGGGTAGCCGCGCTTTCAACACACTCAACGACATGGTGAGGAACATCAATTTGGCGGATGGCCAGGTGACGCCGCTCTGCCAGGACACGGGCACGGTGATCTTCTGGGTGCGCCATCCCTTCGGTCTGAGTCAGGTGGCCGCCAAGAAACAAATTCGCGAGGCCGTGAAGCAGGCCACGAAGAACGTCTACCTGAGACCGAACTGCGTGGAGGCCCTCAGCGGAAAGAACCTGGGCAACAACATGGATCCCTTCCACGAAGGCCATCCCGTCGTGCATTTCGAGGAATGGGACAAGCCGGAGATCGAAGTGGGTGTCATGCTCAAAGGCGGTGGCTGTGAGAATGTGGGCGCCCAGTACCGCCTGCCGGACGCCACCATCGGTGCGGGCCGCGACATCAAGGGCGTGCGGAAGTGCATCATCGATGCCGTGGTGAAGGCCCAGGGTCAGGGTTGCAGCCCCGGCATCCTCGGTGTGGCCATTGGTGGGGATCGCGTGACGGGCTACGAAAAGAGCAAGGAGGTGATTCTCCGCAGGCTCGGCACGAAGAATCCAGTTCCCGCCATGGACGCCTTCGAAAAGGAGGTCACCAGGGATCTCAATACCCTGGGCATCGGCCCCATGGGCTACGGCGGCACCACCACCGCGCTTGGCGTCCATGTGGAGGAGATGTTCCGCCACCCCGCCAGCTTCTACGTGAGCATCAGCTACATGTGCTGGAGCAGCCGTCGGCAGGTGCTGAAGATCGGTTCCACCGGCGAAGTGTCCTTCGACTAATCTGCGACGAGGCTTTCCATGATCCGTCTCACTACCCCCATTTCCGAAGACCAGATCCGCCAGCTCAAGGTGGGCGACGAAGTGCTGCTCAATGGCAACGTCGTCCTCAGCCGCGACATCGGCCACAAGTTCATGAAGGAACAGAAGCCCGAGTGGCTGAAGCCCATCCTCGAGAACATGGTCATCTACCATTGCGGGCCCGTGGTCCGAAAGAACCCAGACGGCAGCTGGTCCTTTGTGGCCGCTGGCCCAACCACCAGCATCCGCGAAGAGCCCTACCAGGCTGACGTCATCGAGACCTACAAGGTGCGCGGCGTCATCGGCAAGGGCGGCATGGGCAAGAAGACCAGTGAGGGCCTGCAGAAGACCGGCGCGGTCTATCTCCACGCCACCGGGGGTGCCGGCAGCCTGCTGGCCGAGCGGGTGAAGCGCGTGGTGGACGTGAAGATGCTCGAGGAATTCGGCAGTCCCGAGGCCTTCTGGATCATCGAAGTCGAAGACTTTCCGCTGGTGGTCTCCATGGACAGCCACGGCGGCTCGCTCCACGAGATCGTGCTGGCCCAGAGCCAGGAACGCGCCAAGGCGCTGATGGGCTGACCTTCCACAAACTGAAGCTGGTCGCGGAAGAAACGGAATTCCACAGAAGGCGCAGAAGATTTGCTTTCGCATTTTTCCGCGTCTACCGGGATTTTTTGTGCCTTCCGCGACCAGCTCTTTTCCTTTGTACCGATAGCTGAGAATTCCACTCGCGATAGGCTGGAGGCATGCCTCAGACCTACCATCAGTTCCGTCTCGACTTGGCCTCTGAACTGGCCGGGTTCCTTGATCCCGAGGAGGCCCAGGCGGAAGGTTTCCGCTGGTTCGAGGAGGGGCTTGGGCTCTCTCGAAGCTGGCTGGCGGTCCACGGAACCGAAGAGGTGCCGGTCGGGGTGCGTCGAAAGGTCGGTTCCTGGCTGCCCCGGAGGCGGAAGGGCGAACCCTGGGCCTACATCCTGGGCTGGAGCCTGTTCCGAGCTCGCCGCTTCAAAGTCACCACGGACACGCTGATCCCACGCCCGGAGACCGAACTGCTGGTGGAGGCGGCTCTGGAGGTGGGATGGCGGTTGAAGGTGGACCGCTGCGTCGATGTCGGTACGGGGAGCGGCATCATCGCGGTGAGCCTGGCCCTGGAGACTGGCTGGAAGGTGGCGGCTTCGGAGCTAAGTCCGGGGGCCCTGGCCGTCGCCCGGAAGAATGCGAAGCAGCTGGGGGCCGTGATCCGGTTCCACGAGGGCAGCCTCCTGGAGCCAGTGCCGGATCCCTTGGGCCTGGTGGTGGCCAACCTGCCCTATGTGGACCCGGCCGAGCAACCCACCCTGCAACGGGAGCTGGCTTTTGAGCCCCCCTCGGCCCTCTTTGCCCCGGACCGCGGGTTGGCCTTGTCTTCGGCGCTGTTGCTTCAGGCCCGTGCCCGGCACTCACCCGGCTGTCTCCTGGAGATCGGGGCCGACCAGGGGGGCGAGTTGTGCCGGAGGGCCATGGGAACCGGCTGGCGCAAGGTCATGATTCATCAAGACTTTGCTGGACATGACCGCATTCTGGTGGCCCTGGCATGAGAGGGTGTCTGCAAATTCGCACGGGCCGCGCTGGGAGCGCCAGGCAAGCATGGCGAGGAAAGGGCCCGCTGGCATGGTGGTTCCATGTTGAGGGCCCTGGACGACGCCAGGCGAAGCCTGCCGCCCCAGCCCAAAGGGACGGAGGCCAGCCGCGCGCCCAACGGCGTCACCACGCTTGAACGATGTCACCGTATCGCCCTGCGCGCGCTTCCTCGTTGGATCACGCGGCGGGTCCCCGTCGCGGCTCGCGGGAATTTGCAGACACCCTCTGTGGGACTGGCACTGTCCTCGCCTGAAAGTGGCGTGGAGGTGTGTCATGCGGAAATTGCTGCCTATTGTCCTGCTCTTGGTGGGATTCGGCTGCTCTCTTCCCAAGCGGCACGATGAGAACCTGGTGAAGAAGCCTGCGATTCCACTCGTGGAGGAGGCTCCGGCCGCACCGCCTTTGAATGAAGGCAGTCTCTGGCGCGACCGACCCATGATCGCTGACCTCCGAGCTTTCCGGGTGAACGATCTGGTGACCCTCAAGATCAGCGAATCCACCAGCGCCATCGCCAAGGCCGATGTCTCGACCAGCCGGGCCGGTTCCAATGCACTGAGTTCGCCGAACTTATTCGGCGCGCTGGCGGGGTTTGGCATCGGCAGCAGTACGGCCGATAAAAAGACCTCCACGACCAACAAGTACGCGGGTGCGGGATCCACCGATCGCAGCGCCACTTTCACCACGGTCGTGACGGCCCGGGTGGTGAAGGTCGTGGGGAATGGCAACCTGATCTTCGAGGGCTTCCGGGACATCCAGTTGAACAACGAGACCCAGCGGCTCTATGTGGCCGGAATGCTCGATCCGCACATGCTGGACGCCACCAATACCATTACCTCAGGCCAGGTCGCCGAACTGCGTATCGGTTACGGCGGCCAGGGCGTGTTGGACGAGACCATGAAGCCGGGCTATGTCAGTCGGCTCCTTGCCTATATCTGGCCCTTCTAGGAGGATCCCGTGCGCGTCGCTGCTCTGTTTCTGGCGACCCTGGCCCTCTTCGGGGCCGAGATCGCCAAGGGTGAGAAGAAGATTGAATCCAAGCTCCGGGACGTGGCCCGCATCCAGGGCGTGCGGGGTAACCAACTCCTCGGATATGGGATGGTGGTCGGGCTGGATGGGTCCGGCGACAAGGATCAGACCAAGTTCACCACGCAGTCCCTCGCGAACCTGATGTCCCGCCAGGGACTGACGGTGAACCCGACCACGGTGAAGGTGAAAAATGTGGCGGCCGTCATGGTGACGGCGGAATTGCCCCCCTTCGCCCGGGCAGGTTCCCGGCTGGATGTGACCGTGTCAAGCACGGGCGATGCGAAGTCCTTGGCCGGTGGCACCCTCCTGATGACCGCGCTGCAGGGGCCGGACGGCCAGACTTATGCTGTGGCCCAAGGACCGCTCCTGGTGGGCGGTTTCAGTGCCTCTGCCGGAGGCGCTTCGGTGACCAAGAACCACCCCACAGTTGGGCGCGTTCCCGACGGCGGGATCATCGAGCGCGAAGTCGGCGGTGATTTCAATGGCCGGGCGACCTTGAGATACGCCCTGATGGAAGAGGATTTCACCACGGCCATCCGGGTGGTCCATGCCATCAATGAGGAACTCGGCGAGAAGCTGGCCAGGCCCCTGGATGCACGCACGGTGGAGTTGGTTATCCCCAAGGAATTCCAGGGCCGCGCCGTGGAACTGGTGGCCCGGTTGGAGAACCTGGGCGTACAGCTGCAGCCCAAAGCGCGGGTGGTGGTCAATGAGAAAACCGGCACCGTCATTCTTGGCGCTGACGTTCGGATCGGGGCCGTGAGCATTGTGCAGGGCGGTTTGAGCATCATGGTCAGTTCGACTCCCCAGGTAAGCCAGCCCGCAGCTTTGAGCCAGGGCAAGACGGTCAAAGTGGAGAAGAAGGAAGTGTCGGCGAAGGAGGAAAAGCCCAAAACGCTCACCGTCGAACCTGGCGTCAGCGTCGGCAAGCTGGCTGAGATGCTGAATTCCATGGAAGTGGGTCCCCGCGACATCGTGGCCATCCTCCAGGCCATCAAGGACGCTGGCGCACTCCAGGCCGAACTGAGGGTGTTGTGATCCCCCAGGGACTTCCCACCGTGGACGCCCTAACCCAGGCCAAGGGTGCTCAGGTCGTTCCCAATCCGGCAGATAAGACCGAAAAGGCCGCCCGACAATTCGAAGGCCTGCTCATGAGCGTCATGATGCAGGCCATGCGGAAAACCGTGCACCCTTCAGGACTGTTCGGGGATTCGGGGCAAACACGCTCCACTTACGAATACCTCATGGATCAGGCCGTGGTGGACCGGGCGGTGGCCTCGGGCCATGGCTGGGGTCTGGCAGAACGGTTGAAGGCCAGCTGGTCGCGTCACGATAGGACCAGCCTTAAAAAAGATGCCTCGGGGGATTGAAGGTTTCCCCGCAGATGGCCGATAAAACCATGTCGAGGTGAACATGCGCATCAGTGGCAAAGTTGGAGGCGTCGGCAGTTCCCAGAGCGTTTCTGGACCTAAAACGTCCAATATGCCTGTGTCGACACCACTTACTCCGGCCTCATCCTCGGATGCCGTTCAGGTCTCCTCTGCGGCCCGGCTATTGGCCGTGGCCCAGGAAGCCCTGGCCGGGGTTCCGGACATCCGGTTGGGGAAAGTGGTAGCCATCAAGAACCAGCTGGATTCGGATGCGTACAACCCCGATGGAGAGGCAGTGGCCGAAGGGCTTATCAAGGAACACATGGCGGAAGGGTCCCGTTCCTAGCCTGAAGGTCTTTGTTGTGAGGGCATGATCAGTCCGCTTGGACAGCGCCAGATCTTCCAGACCGTCGCGGTTGAGACGGTAAAGCTGGCCATGGATGGCGGATTCCTGGTGCACCAGGAACAGGCCCGCCGTCAGGCCTTCGATGCCAAACTGGTCGAAGCCTTGCTGGATGTGCCGGATATTTCTGAAACAGATGCTCTTAAACTGACGAAACGCGATGCAGAGGAACAGTCCGGCAGTCCAGGGCAGGGCACCGGGTCTTCTGAAGAACTTCCGACTGAGGGGGCCGGAGGGACCCCGGCAGAGGGTGCCCGGCCGCACCTGGACCTCTTGGCCTGAGGTTTGCCCAAAGGTCCCTCAGGAGGTCCTCCATGCTGCATGCCGTGCCCGAACTCCTGGACGCGATCGAGGCCAAGTTGATTGAGGGGGAAGATCCCTCCGCCCTCCTATCCAACATCCGATGGTCCGAGTTGGTCTGGTGGCCAGAGGATCTGAAAAACGCCGTGGTCCTGAAGCAACGCATAGCCTCCATCCAAACGCTGCTGATGGGCCTTCAGTCCCCTCTGCGCGCTGCCCTCGCGGGCATTTCCGGGTCTCCTTCCTACTGTCGGGATGGCGTCCGCACCGATGGTTCAAGGCTTGCGCCCCGTTTGCACGGAAAGGTCTAGCCATGCCAGGACTTACTTCTTCAATGTTCATTGGACTGTCGGGCCTTCAGGCCCAGCAGTCAGCCCTGAATGTGGTCGGCAATAACATTGCAAATGTCAACACACCGGGGTATTCGCGGGAGGTTGCCAGCCTTACGTCGAACCTTTCGCTGGGCCAAGGACAGGCCTATTTCGGAACCGGTGTCTCGCTCAACGATGTGACGAGCATCCGGGATAAGTACCTGGACCAACATATTGCCCAGGCAACCTCAGCCCAATCTGGCTCCACGGCCCTCTACACCGGTGTGAGTGCCATTTCCACCAGTGTCGCAGATAGCAGCAGCAGCGGGCTTGCGGCCCAGATCCAGGCCTTCTTCCAGGGATTCCAAAGCCTTGCAGCCAATCCTGAGAGCAGTGCCGCCCGGACGAGCGTCGTGAGTGGTGCCCAATCCATGATCAACAGCCTGCAGGCGAACTACCAGTTGCTCCAGCAGCAGCAGAGCAGTGCAAACCAGACTGTGGGTAACTTGGTGGCCCAGGTGAACACGTTGACCTCTCAGATCGCCCAGCTGAACCAGCAGATCCCTCCTTCGGATGCCCAAGGGTCGAACAACGGAGCAGTGGACCAGCGTACCACCCTCACAAATCAGCTGGCCCAGCTGGTGGGCATCAACGTGGTCTATGG
>CAIQPH010000326.1 GCA_903873655.1 uncultured Holophagaceae bacterium
CCATCGCGGAGTACGCAGCGGACGTGGTGTACACCACCAAGGACATCTGCGCCCAGGAGCAGGTGCCCATGCCGGACCTGCTCAGCGAATCCGGCCGGGCCATCGTGGCCTATCACGAAGTGGTCGTGGTGGACATCATCGGCCTCATCGACACCACGCACACCAAGTACACCGTGACGCTCACGGGCAACGAGCCGCAGATCCTCAAGGAGCTGGCCTATACCCGCGACAACATCTCCATCAAGAACTTCGCCGAGATGTACCACGACGCCATCACCCAGAAAGACGAGATGCTGACCCTCTTCAACCTGGGCTACCTGGGCCTGGAGGACCGCAGCAAGGGTGAGACGCTGTTATGGGAAGTCTGCCGGAAGCTCTCCCGCATCCTCAGCAGCAAGACCCTGAAATACGTCCCGGAGGAATTCCAGGACCTCAACAAGAGTCTGGCGGACAAGCTCATCGCCAACTTCAGCATCTTCCAGTCCATGCCGGACCACTGGGCCATTGAGCAGCTCTTCCCGGTCATGCCCATCCATCGCCTCAAGGAGAAGCCGGGGCTTTCTGCGACTCTCTGCGACATCACCTGCGACAGCGACGGAAAGATGGAGAAGTTCATCGACCTGAAGGATGTCCGGGACGAGATCCCGCTCCATGAGCCCCGCAGCGGGGAAGCCTACTACGTGGCCTTCTTCCTCACCGGCGCCTACCAGGACATCCTGGGCATGCGACACAACCTGTTCGGCGCGCCCAACGAAGCTCATATCATGGTCCACGAGGACGACACCTTCAAGGTGCAGCACATCGTGAAGGGGGACACCGTGGATCATGTGCTCCGCAGCGTCCACTATGATCCCGACGTGCTGATCCAGGGCCCCCAGACCAAGCGGCGAGCCAGCGTCAAGAACGATGCCGCTGAGGCCCTGCGGGCGCTCCTCACGGAGGAACGCAAGCTGCACACCTACCTGGAGATCTGATGCTTACCAGCGTGGCTCTGGTTTCTGTTTCCAGAGCCAGATGATGTAGTCAACGTTCTTGGGCGCGGAGCCCAGGGCCCTGATCCGGGCCATGCACTGGCCCCGGTGATGCTGGGAGTGCAGGCAGGCCTGGAGCAGCGCATCGGCTACTGAGATCTGACAGGGGGGATCCGGGATCCAAGGCACCCGGACCGTCTTGGCCAGAGCGGCTTCATCCAGACCCCGTCCCAGGGCATTCAGTACCTGGTGGCTGGCCTCGCACCGGGCCTTAAGCTCCTTGAAGGCTGGGAGTGGCCGCTTCGGAAAGCCCGCTTCATGCCCCTTGAGCACTTGGATGAAGGCTTCCTGCACGGCCACCATATGGTCCGTCCGGGTACGCAGATCCTCATCCTCCAGGGCGCCCGAGGCGCCCCAGGTCCAGAAGAACACCGCGTCTGCCCAGGCCTGATGGCTGAGGAGATCCTTCAACAGACCGATCATGGTTCCTCCGGGTCGATGGGCGGATTCTACCGGAGGTCAGGTGTACGGCGGGCCAGGAATTCCTGGAGAATGGGGACCAGAGCCAGGAGGCACAACATGGTTGTTCAACGGATCGGCATCGTAGGCTGCGGACTCATGGGTTCCGGCATAGCCCAGTGCGCCGCAGAGGCAGGTTGTCAGGTCGTGGTGAAGGAAGCCGACGAAGCCCTGCTCGCCAAGGGCCTGAACCGCATCCATGCCGCCTGGGACCGGTCCGTGGCCAAGGGGAAAGCCACCGAAGAACAGCGCGGCACCTGGCTCCAGAACCTCCACGGCACCCTGGTTTTTGCGGATCTGGCCGAGTGTGAATTGGTGGTGGAGGCCATCCCGGAGCGCCTCGACCTGAAGCTGCCGACTTTCACGGAACTCGACCGGGTGCTGGGTCCAGCCGCGATCCTCTGCACCAACACCTCCAGCCTCTCCGTGGCTCAGCTCAGCCCGGCCCTGGCACCCGCTCGGCTACCCCGCCTGGCGGGCCTGCACTTCTTCAATCCGGTGCCCATGATGCCTCTCGTGGAGGTCGTCCGCACACTGGCCACCAGCGAAGACACCCTCACGGCCCTGCGAGCCTTCGTCCAGCAGCTTGGCAAGACCGCCGTCATGGCCCCGGACGCGCCGGGCTTCATCGTCAACCGCCTGCTGGTGCCCTACCTGCTGGACGCCGTGCGCTGCGCCGAGCAGCGCCTGTCCACGGTGGAGGACATCGACACGGGCATGAAACTGGGCTGCGGGCACCCCATGGGTCCGCTTCATCTCAGCGACTTCATCGGCCTGGACACCATGCAGAGCGTGGCTGAAGTGATGTTCGAAGCCTTTGGTGAGCCGCGTTTCAAGGCCCCGGCCCTGCTTCGCCAACTGGTAGCCGCCGGTCGCCTGGGCCGGAAGACCGGCTCGGGCTTCTATCGCTGGGAAGGCGAGAAGCGGATGGAGGCCCTGCCCATGTGAGCAGGCTGAGGTAGTCTGGCTGGCATGCTCGACCTTCTGTTGATCCCAGCTGCCCTGCTCTTGGCCTTCGCCCTCCGAGCAGTGCGCCGGGGAGAACACCGCCTTCACGGCCACCTCATGACCAGTGCCTTCACGATCATCGGCCTCCGGGTCCTGCTCTATCCGAGAGGCCTCGTGTCGCTGCATCTCACGACTTGGCTTCTGACCCTCATCTCGGCCGGCCTGACCATCCTTCTGGGCTGGAGGGCCCTGGCTTGGCGGGAGACCCGCAGCACTCGTTCTTCCATTCCACGAATTCACCGTGCCTTCGGTACCGTCACCCTGATTGGGCTGGCGCTTACCACCCTGGTCTGGCTGATGCGTAGCCGGGCCTAGGCGTCGCTCAGAGCCCCAGTGCCCGGCGGACCTCATCCATGCGGCGGCGGCTGATGGCGATCCGCCCCGTGGCCAGGACCAGTTCATCATCCATCGTCATTTCCCTCACTGCGTCCAGGCGCACCAGAGCATTGCGATGGACCCTCGCGAAGCCATGGTCGGCCAGCCGCTCCTCCCAGTGGGAGAGCGTGCCATCCACGGGCAGGCGTCCTTCGGGCGTCCAGGCCACGCAGTCGCCCAGATCCGCCACCAGGGCTTCCACTTCTTCGGGCCGCAGCAGCCGAGTGGTGCCCTTCTTCCTCACAGGCAGACGCAGCCATTCCTTTTGCAGCGGTTCGTCCTTGGGCCGGATCCGCGAGATGGCCTCCGCCACACCGACTCGCGAGATGGGTTTGAGCAGGTAGTGCACAGCCCCGCCAGCGAAGGCCTCGATAGCGTGCTGGGGATATGCCGTCACAAAGACCAGCGAGGGCCGGGGTTCCGGCAGCATGCACATCAACTCCGTACCCTTCATGCCCGGCATCTCGATGTCGAGGAACACCGCATCAGGGCGATGCCCCGTGATGGCCGCCAGCCCGAGTCGCCCATTCTCCGCCGAGGCCACCACCGACAGTCCCGGCAACTCGTTCAGCAAATCCACCAGGTGCTGCCGGGCCAGGGGCTCATCCTCGATGACCACGATGCGGATCATGCCAGTCTCCAGCGAAACGATACCCGATGACAACCATCCACCAGGCCCATCTCTAGATCCTGTGGCCGTTCCAGGCGCTGACGCAGGGTGTCCAAGGCGGTGCCGGTACCTCGATAGTGGCTGAATCCCGGGCCCGGATCCTCGACCCACAGACGCAACACGCCATCCTTGCGCTCTGCCCCGATGCGGACTTCGCCGCCCCGTTCCAGCGGCGCCACGCCATGCTTGATGGCATTCTCCACCAGCACCTGGAGCGACAGGGGCGGGACCGGGGCGGATTCCAGTTCCTCGGGAATCTGGATGGACACCCGCAGTCGATCACCCAGCCGCGCCTGCTCGATGCCCAGATAGGCCTCGACGAAGGTGAGTTCCTGCTTCAGGGGAATCGTGGCCTGATCCGAGGCTTCGATTACCTGGCGGAACAGCTGGGCCAAGCGCTCCGTGGTGGCCTGAGCCCCACGCGGATCCTGCTCGATCTGGGCATGGAGCGTGTTCAGCGTGTTGAAGATGAAGTGGGGCGCCAGCTTGGCGCGAAGGGCCTGCTCTCGGGCGTCCAATAGATCGAAGCTGGCCCGCTTGACGGCGTAGCCCTGCTCGACGACGAGAATCCATGCCCCGAAAAGCACCAGCGAGAGAATCATCGGTTGGATGGCAAAGGGGCGGAGAGTTAGAACAAAGCTGGTGATCACAGTGAGCATGGGGAGAACTCCTCGCCATCCACTGCTAAGACCCTCGGAAGTCTTCCGCTCGATCCGGTTCCGCTCGGACTCGAAGGCGATGGCGGCCAACCACCAAACCAGCATCGCCCCAACCCATATGGCCACGGCGGTCGGTAGGGACCACCACTCACCTCGGTTGATCAGAGGCCTGAGGGTACCCTGCAGCAGAAGGGAACTGACGAACCCCCGAAGCAGCCACCAGGAGGCGGTTCCCCGCTTCTGCTTCTCCAGCTTGTCCCATTCGTTGCGCAGGTTCGAAGGAATGCTCATGCGCCCTCCTCAACCCAGGGTCGTTGATGCCTGATAGAGTCCGGACCTCTTTCTCGCCGATGGAGCCACGGCTGTCACGAACGGCTCACCACGGATCCTGAACGGTCCTGCCCGCCTCCGCATGTCTCAGGGCCTTGAGGCCGATATCGCGGCGGACCTGCATGCCGGGCCAGTGCACCTGCGGCAGGGCGGATTCGATGGCGGCGCGGGCCGCAGCCAGGTCCGGCGCCGAGGTGGCCAGGTTCAGCACGCGGCCGCCATTCGTCAGCCACTGGCCATCCTGCTTCCGGGTGCCCGCATGAATGACGGTGACGGCCGGTGCTCCTAGGAAGATGGGCACCCCCTTCTTCGCGCCTTCGGGGTAGTCCTCCGCCGCCAGCACCACGGCGATGGCCGTGTGGGGCTTGAGCCGCAGTTCCCGGGACACCAGCCGACCCTCGGCCACCTCGAGCAACAGGCTGGCCAGATCCTCGTCCAGCAGCTGCATGAGCACCTGGGTTTCGGGGTCGCCGAAGCGCACGTTGTATTCCAGCAACTCCGGTCCCGAGGCCGTCCACATGACGCCCAGGAACAACACGCCCCGGGCGACGAGGCCATCCTGCTGCAAGCCTCGCACGGTGGGTTCCACCAGGGTGGTGCACATGCGCTCGATGTCCTCGCTCCGCAGGAAGGGCAGCGGCCCGAAGGCGCCCATGCCACCCGTATTGGGGCCCTGGTCGCCCTCGAAGATGCGCTTGTGGTCCTGGCAGGCGGGCAGCAGGGCGTAGGCCGCATGATCGCCGTCCACGTCCACCAGCACATGCAGGGAGAGTTCCATGCCCACCAGGGGTGCCTCGAAGACCACCATCTTGCTGGCCTCCCCGAACTGGCCGGCCAGGAAGGCATGGAAGGTCGCCAGCGCCTCAGATTGAGTCTGGGCCAGCACAACGCCCTTGCCCGCGGCGAGGCCATCGGCCTTCAGTACGATGGGGTACCCGTGATGCCACCCTTTGATCAGCGCCTCGCCCGCTGCCAGGTCCGTGATCGTGTGGCTGGCCGCGCAGGGGATGGCATGCCGCTGCATGAACGCCTTGGCGAAGGCCTTGCTACCCTCCAGCCGCGCGGTGGCCGCAGCATGGCCGAAGACCGGAATGCCCAGGGCCCGCACGGCATCGGCCACGCCTGCCACCAGCGGCACTTCGGGCCCCACCACCATGAGATCCGGCCGGTGCTCCCGGCACCAGGCGGCGATCCCGGCAGGGTTTTCCAGATCCAGCCACACTCGCTCACCCAACTCCGCCAGGGCATCGCTGCCGGGAGCCGAGACCAGCTCCACCGGCCCCGCCGATGCTTTCAATTTCAGCGCCAAGGCGTGTTCCCGGCCGCCGGAGCCTAGGAGCAGGATCTTCATGGGAACCTCCGCACTCCAGTATCACCCAGCCAACTTCCACAGTCGCTCAGAAGGGCCTTGGGCCTTCTGAGCGGAAGGGATGCAAAGGTCGTAAATGCCTGCATGGGTCTCAGCCTTCTGGGGTAGGATGGCCCCATCGGGAGGTCCCCATGGCCACGATCACCCTGAATGGAAACCCCATCCACACCTGCGGCGAGTTGCCGCTGCCGGGACACGCGACGCCCCCGTTCACACTTACACGCGGGGATCTCAGCGAAGTCACCAGTGTCGATCTGGAGGGCCAGCGGGTGGTTCTGAGCATCTTCCCCAGCCTGGACACGTCGACCTGCGCGGAGAGCGTGCGGAAGTTCAATCAGCTGACGGCTGATCTGGCCGACACGGTCATGCTCTGCGTCTCCATGGACCTGCCTTTTGCGCAATTCAAGTTCTGTGGCGCCGGGAACCTGGATCGGGTCATGACCGCCTCCGCCTTCCGCCACCTCGACTTCGGCACGGCCTTCGGCGTCACCCTGGTGGACAGCCCCCTGCGGGGCCTGTTCGCCCGGGCCGTGGTGGCACTGGACGAGAACGGCACCGTGGTGCACTCCCAGCTGGTGCCGGAACTGACCCACGAGCCGGACTACGACCTAGCCATCCATGCCATCCGCAACCGGCATCATCCCTGCCCCGAGGATGCCCTGGAGAGCACGGAATAGGCGAAATCGCCCGGCGTTGTCACGCCGAGCGATTTCGTCTGGATGAAAGGAATCAGGACTGCTTCGCCATCAAACGTGACCGGGTGTAGGGAATGAGTCCGCCGGCGTCCATGATGCCCTTGCGGGCTGCGGGGAGTTTGACCTGGTCGAAAAACTGGCCAGTGGTCCGGTTCAGCACCTGGTCCGTCGTGATCTCCAGCTCGTCGCCCTCGCTGGCTTCGATGCCCGGGCAGATCACCACCTGCAGCCCGAGGTTGATGCTGTTCTGCAGAAAGATGCGGGAGATGCTCCTGGCGACTACGGCCACCTCGTGTCCTTTCAGCGTCGAACAGGCCTGCTCGCGGCTGGAGCCGCAGCCGAAGTTCTCGCCACCCACTATGATGGAACCCGGTGGAAAGGCCCTGGCCTTGAGCTTGGCATTGAAGTCCGTGCGGTCGAAGAAGGCGAACTGGGGCGTTTCCGTGGGCAGCACTGTGGCCATGAACCGGCCCGGGTAGATGTCGTCGGTGCTGATGTCGTGCTCGAGCTTGAGGATGACCTTGGCCATGTCAGGACCTCCGTGGATCGGTGATGACGCCGGTGATGGCCGAGGCGGCGGCCACCACCGGGCTGCAGAGGTAGACGAAGCCCGTGGGATTGCCCATGCGGCCCTTGAAGTTGCGGTTCGTGGTGCTGAGGGCGGTCTCGCCATCGCCCAGGGCGCCTTCGTGGACGCCCAGGCAGGGCCCGCAGCCGGAATTCATCACCACGGCCCCGGCCTTCATCAAGTCGTGGATGTAGCCTTTGTCCAGGGCCTGCCCGAAGATCTTGCTGGAGGCCGGGAACACCAGCATGCGGGTACCCTGGGCGACCTTCTTGCCGCGCAGGATGGCGGCGGCATCCGCCAGATCATCCAGGCGTCCGTTCGTGCAGCTGCCGATGACGATCTGGTGGACTTTGGTGCCCAGCACCTGATCTATGGGCTTCACGTTATCGACCATGTGCGGGCAGGCAATCTGGGGGTCGAGCGTGGACACGTCGATCTCCACGGTCCGCACGTAGTTGGCGTCGGCATCCGGCGACACGCACGAAATGCCATCTGCGACACCGGCCTCTTCGCGGAGGTAGCGTACCGTCTCCTCGTCGCCGGGCACGATCCCCGAAGTCGCGCCCGCTTCGACACTCATGTTGCAGATGGCGAGGCGTCCGCTGGTGCTCATCTTCCGGATGGTCTCACCATGGAACTCCAGCACCTTGAAGTTGGCGCCCTGGGCGGTGAGACGGCCGATCAGGTGGAGGATGAAATCCTTGGGTCCCACGAAGGGCGGAAACTCGCCCTTCACCACCACCTTGATGGTGGCGGGAACCTCAATGTTGACGGCGATGCCCAGGGCCCACGCCGAGGCCATCTCCGTGGCACCCACGCCAAAACTGAAGGCGCCCAGTGCCCCATGGCTGGTGGTGTGGGAGTCCGTGCCCACCACCACGCAGCCTGGCCTCACGTAGCCGTATTCCGGCAGGATCTGGTGGCAGATGCCGCCCACGTCGCCGCGCACGTCGTGGAACTTGGTGATGCCGTTCGCCGCGACGAACTCCCGGATCATCTTCTGGTTGGTGGCGGTCTTGGGGGACTCCGCAGGCACGCGGTGGTCGAAGATGATGGCGATCTTCGAGGGGTCCCACACCTTGGGCTCGAGACCAGTGCCTTGGTACACCACCTTAAATTGGTTGATCACCAGGGCCGCGTTCTCGTGGGACATGGCAAGGTCCACCCTTGGTTCGACCACGTCCCCTGCTTTCACGGAGGCCTGTCCCGCTGCGCGGGCAAGGATCTTCTCTACCACTGTCATGCCCACGGAGACCTCCTTAGATCACGCCTCTAGTTTTCAGTTCGGCCTGCTTGGCCTCGGTGAGGCCGAGTGAGGAATAGATTTGATGATTGTGCTCACCCAGAGTCGGGGGAGGTGCCTCCACCAGGCCCGGCGTCTTCTCGAACAGGGCCGTGAGACCGAAGACCTCAACTTCCCCGAAACCCTCCACCTGGACCTTGCGCAGCACTTGCCGATGCTGGATCTGCGGCTGCCGCAACGCCGCTTCCAGCCCGAGAATCTCGCCACTCGGCACGTCCTTCGCATTCAGTTCCCCCACCCAGAAACCGGTAGGTTTCTGGGCCAGCCGAGCCTCCAGCAGCGGCGTGAGCTCCTTCCGATTCTGCTTGCGGAGGTCCCGTTCCTGGAAGCGCGGATCCATCTTCAGTTCTGGCAGTTCCAGCACGTCGCAGACCGCCTCCCACTGCTCCTGTTTGTTGGCCGCGATGTTGATGTGGCCATCCAGGGTACGGAAGGTGCCGCTGGGCGCCGCCGTGAAGTTGTCATTGCCCATGAGGACAGGTTGCTCGCCACCGATGAGCAGGTTGGCCGCCACCCAACCCATGAGGGGCATGATGCTGTCCAGCAGGGCCACGTCGATGAACTGGCCCTGCCCGGTGCGCTCACGATGGAAGAGCGCCGCCATCACAGCGAAGGCGGCATTGAGACCGCCGACGGTGTCGCAGACAGGGAAGCCCACCCGGAGGGGATTCAGCCGTTCGTCGCCGTTCACGGCCATCTCGCCGGACAGGCCCTGGATGATCTGGTCGTAGGCTGGTTTCAGGGCGTCGGGTCCGGTCTGGCCAAAGCCGGAGATGGCACAGTAGATGAGCCGCGGATTGATACTCGTCAGCGTGGAATAGCCTAAGCCAAGACGATCCATGACGCCGGGCCGGAAGTTCTCCACCAGTACATCCGCATCCTTCACCAACTTGCGGAACAGGTCCTTCCCCTCGGGGGACTTGGTGTTCAGCGTGATGGACAACTTGTTGCAGTTCTGGGCCAGGAAACTGGTGCCCATGAGCTTCTTGTTCAAGTCCGGCAGGATGCCCAGCTTGCGGGCCAAGTCACCGTCCTTCGGGTTCTCCACCTTGATGACTTCCGCCCCGAGCAGCGCCAGGTGCAGCGTGGTGAACGGCCCGGACAGCACGTTCGTGAGATCCAGGACCTTGATGCCTTCAAGGATCTTCTTCCTCATAAATACCTTTTCACCACGAAGACAGGAAGACTACGAAAAAAATATTCGGGTTCCTTTGTGGTCTTCCTGTCTTCGTGGTTAATTGGTTTCATTGAATCCGCCCCGCTGCTTGGATCGGCCCAGTCTTGTAGACGCACCCCGGCAACTCCCGACCGAAGTGAGAGGCCACGTCCTTGGCCACGCCGATGAGGGCGGCGAGGTCGACGTCCAGGCGCTGTCCATTGCGCTGGAGTCCGTGCACCAGGTCTTCCGTGGCCACGTTGCCAGCGGCCACCTTGGTGAAGGGGCAGCCGCCAAGGCCGCCGAAGCTGGTCTCGATGGACCGGGCACCCGCTTCCATGGCCGCGTAGATGTTGGCCATGCCCAGGCTGTAGGTGTCATGGATATGGGCGGTGATGTCGGCGGCGGGGTCGAGGGCCAGCACCTGCTGCACATACCGTCGGACCTGGGCTGGGTGGGCATGGCCGGCGGTGTCCGCCAGGCTGATCGAACGCAGGCCGGCTTCAAGGTAGGCCGTCACGATGCCCATGACCCGGTCCTCACTGATGGGACCCTCGAAGCCGCAGCCGAAAGCGCTCTGCACGCTCACCTGCACCTGCCGCCCGGCCTTCTGGGCTTCCAGGGCAGCGGCGATGATGTGGCGGGTAGCGTCCTCCGTGCCCATGCCGGTGTTCTTCCGGCTGTGGGTTTCCGAGGCGGAAACGCCCAGACAGATGAGTTGGACGCCCACTGCAAGGGCCCGCTCCAGGCCCTTCTCGTTGAGGACCAGCCCCGAAAGCACTGCCCGGTGGGACTCCTTGCCGAGGATGCGAAACAGTTCGTCGGTGTCTGCCATCTGGGGCAGTTTGTCGCTCCGCACGAAGGAGCCCACCTGGACGATGTCCACCCCCGAACCCGCCGCGCGGCGGATCCAGTCGAGCTTGACTTCAGTGGGCACCACGCTCTGCTCGGCCTGGAGACCGTCGCGGGGGCCGACTTCGTGGATGCGGATGGGTTTCATGATCGAATCCTAGAATTCACCACGAAGACCACGAAGAACAGCAATTCTCATATTTAATTTCGTGGTCTTCCCGTCTTCGTGGTTAAAGCTTTCTAGCGACCGCCTCGCCCATGTCAAGGGTCGAAGCGCTGCCGCCCATGTCGTAGGTGCGGACTTTGCCCTCGGCGATGACGGCGGCGGTCGCGGCTTCGAGGCGGGTGCCTTTCTCGGTCTCGCCCAGCCAGTCCAGCATCATCTTGGCAGCGAGGATGGTGGCGATGGGGTTCACCTTGTACTGGCCTGCGTATTTCGGCGCGCTGCCGTGGCTGGGCTCGAACACCGCCAGCTTTTCGCCGATGTTGCCGGAACAGCCGAAGCCGAGGCCCCCCACCATCTGGGCCGCCAGATCGCTGATGATGTCGCCGAAGAGGTTTGTCGCCACCATCACGCCGTAGTTCTTGGGGTTCTTCAGCATCCACATGGTGATGGCATCCACGTTGGCATCATCCATCTGGATGCCCGGATACTCCCTGGCGATGCGCTTGCCGGTCTCCAGGAACATGCCTTCGGTGGCGCGCACGACATTTGCTTTATGGATGACCGTGACCTTGGGATAGCCGAACTTCTTGGCGTATTCGAAGGCGGCGCGGATGATGCGGTCGCAGCCCTTCTGCGTGTTCACCTTGCAGGTGATGGCGAACTGGTCGCCGGGCAGGTCCGCGAAATGGCCGAAGGGCTTGCTGAGTTTCCTCAGGCTCTCCTTCAACTCGTCGGGCACGGGGCTGAATTCCACGCCCGCATAGAGATCCTCGGTGTTCTCGCGGAAGATCACCATGTCGATGCCTTCCTGGTAGTTCAGGGGATTGCCCGGATAGGCCTTGCAGGGCCGCAGGCAAGTGAAGAGGTCGAACATCTGGCGCATGCGGACGATGGGGCTGCGGTAGATGAGGCCCTTGCCCTTCAGCTCTGGCACCAGCTCAGCTTCTGCATCCTTCACGGGCTTGGAGGTGATGGCCCCAAACATGGCGGCGTCGCTGCTTTTCAGCAGGTCGATGGTGCGCTGGGGAAAGGACTCGCCCTCCCGGCACCAGAATTCCCAGCCGATATCTCCGTGTGTGTAGGCGGCATCGAACTTCAAGGCATCGAGGCAGAGTTTCGCGGCCTCCATGACCTCAACGCCAACACCGTCACCGGGCAGCCAAGCAATGCTGTATTGGCTCATGTTCAGGTTCCTCCAGATTGGTGCTTGGGCTCCGTGGGAGACCGCAAGGGAACCGCCCAATCATGACCTTACCGTGCGGTTCAGACCCGGGCGCCCATCACAAAACCTCTCAAAATCGCATGAACCGCGAAAAGAGGGCGACAATGTGTCAAATCACTTGCAAGCCAGCCAGCTATCACCAGTCCGGACCTCAGCCGCGAGCTTCACGCCCAGGGCGCCGAGGTCATCGGCCCCCTCCATGGCCTCCTTCAGCAGGAGGGAAGCCCGATCTACCTCCTCTGGCGGCGCCTCCATGAGCAGTTCGTCGTGGACCTGGAGCAGCAGTCGGGCTTTCATGCCCGAGGCCAGAAGGCTGCGATGCAGACGCACCATGGCCCGGCGCATGAGGTCCGCCGCTGTGCCCTGAACGATGGTGTTGACCGCCTCCCGGAGGCCCTGGGCCTGAAATTGTTTATTGGGGCTTTCCAGTTCCGGGATGCGGCGAATCCGACCCCAGTGCGTCCGGACCAGGCCTTCCGCCAGGGCCTTCTCCTTGGCACCCTCGATCCAGGCCGCCACCCTGGGCATCCGCTCGAAGTAGCGTTCGATGAAGGCCTTGGCCTCTTTTTGTGAGATACCGAGGTTCGCCGCGAGGGCGAACGCACCCTGGCCGTAGAGCAGGCCGAAGTTCACAGCCTTGGCCCGGCCGCGGTCATCGGCACTAACCTGGTCCATGGGGAGGCCCATCACCTCCGAAGCCGTCCGGCGATGGATATCCTCACCAGCCTCGAAGGCCCCCAGCAGCACCGGGTCTTCGGCCAGGGCGGCCACCACCCGCAACTCGATCTGGCTGTAGTCCGCATCCAGCAGCACCCAGCCCGGTTCGGGCACGAAGGCCCCGCGGATGGCGCGACCCTCCTCGGTGCGGATCGGGATGTTTTGCAGGTTGGGATCGCTGGACGCCAGCCGCCCCGAGGCCACCGCCGCCTGGTGCAGCCGGGTGTGGACCCGGCCCGTGATGGGATTCACCATCTGGGGCAGGGCTTCCACATAGGTGCCCAGCAGCTTTACCATCTGCCGGTGCCGCAGCAGCTCGGCGGCGATTTCGGCCCCCTGCTCCTTGGCCAGTTCCTGGAGGACGTCCTCATCGGTGCTGGGCGCCTTGGTCTTGCCCGTGTACTTCACGGGCTTGTAGCCGAGCTTGCCGAAGAGGATGGCGCCCAGCTGGGTGGGGCTGTTCAGGTTGAAGGGTTCGCCGGCGAGCTCGAGAACACGGACTTCCGCTCGTTTGCGCTCGCCGTGCATGCGCACGGCGAGTTGGGAAAGGACTGTGAGGTCGAGCCTCACGCCGTGGCCTTCCAGGGCGGCTAGAACCTCCACGAGAGGCAGGTCCACTTCTTCGTAGAGGAGGGTCAGCTGGTCGTCGGTGAGCTTTGCCCTCAGGTTGTCGCAGAGCCGAAGGGCTAGGTCGGCGTCTTCGGCGGCGTACTGAACGGCCTGCTCGAAATTCGCCTCGTCAAAGCGCTTCTGGGCCTTGCCCTTCCCCACCACCTCCTCGAAGGCGATGGGTTTCACGTCCAGCAGGCGCACAGAGAGGTCGTCCAGGTTGTGGCGGACCCCGCTCTCCAGCAGGAAGCTCAAGACCATGCTGTCGTCCTGGATGCCCGCCACGGGCAAGCCGTGGCGGGAGAGAACCTGCAGGTCGTACTTGAGGTTCTGGCCGCACTTGCCGATCGCCGTATCCGCGAACAAGGGGCCCAGGATGCGCCGGGCGCCGGAGAATGGAATATTGCGGGAATCCAGGTGGGGCGCCAGCTCCGTGAAGAAGGCTTCGGTCTCGCCGCGCAGGTCCAGCAGGGCGTCCGGCAGGCCCGAATCCGGCAGTAGTCCTGGCAGCGAGCCCTCCGTATCCGCCGTGGCGGGTTTCTGATGGGCCAGGGGCACGTAGAGCCCTTCATCGGGCGCCCAGGCCAGACTCAGGCCCACCATGTGGCCCCGGGTGGGATCGAGGCTCGTGGTCTCCGTGTCGAGGCCGAATCGACCCGCGGCACGGCAGGCGGACACGGCGGCTTCGAGGTCTGCCAAGGCCGAGGCGGCCCGGTAGTTCCGTTCGCTGCCAGCCCGTTCGGCGCTCTGGGTGAACTCCTTGGTGAGAGTCGCGAAGCCCAGGGCCTTGAAAGCCTCCCGGGCCTTGGCCTCGTCCACGCCCGGATAGGCAAGGTCCCTCGGATGGAGGGCGAGATCCAGGTCTGTCACCACCGTGACCAGGCGTTTCGTGAGGTCCAGCCATTCGGCGGCGGCCTCCAGCCCCTCCCGTTGCTTGGGTTTCAGCTCGTTTTTGGCAGCGATGACGCCATCCAACGTCCCGAACTTCTCCAGCAGCAGGGCCGCGCCTTTCTCGCCGATGCCCGGTACGCCCTTCACGTTGTCGGAGGCGTCCCCGACCAGGCTCAGGAAGTCCACCACCTGCTCGGGCCATACGCCCATGCGGGCCATCACACCCGCACGATCGTGCCAGACCTCGCCTTCCTTCGTGTTCAGCACCTGGATGTGCAGGTCATCGTCCACCAGCTGAAGCAGGTCCTTGTCCGGGCTGACGATGACCGCCGGCAGGCCCATGGCCGCGGATTCCCGGGCCAGGGTGCCCAGGACATCGTCCGCCTCGTAGCCGTGCAGCTCCACGATGGGAATGTTCAGCGCCTCTACCAGTTGGCGGATCATGGGAATCTGGGGCCGCAGGTCCTCGGGCATTTCCGCCCGGTTGGCCTTGTAGTCGGGATAAAGCTCATGGCGGAAGGTGGGCTCTGGCGTGTCGAACACGCAGGCGAGGTGCGTGGGTTTGTGCTTCTCCAGCAGTTGCAGCACCAGCCGGGTGAAGGTATAGGCCGCCCCGTTCTTCAGCCGCGGATTGGCAAAGTAGGCCCGAAAGATGAAGGCAAAGGTATCGATCAGATAAAGGCGGTCCTCAGCCACCCGCCACCTCCACGCCCAACGGCGAGGCCTCGCGTATCGGCACAGCCGATACCGAGAAGATGAAGGCGAAGGTATCGATGAGGTAGAGGCGGTCTTCAGTCATGTCTCCAGTCTGGCAGGACAGCCGGAAATTCAAGTTCTCCCCAGCCCTGCCGATGCCTTTGGGACCATCAACCAGCCATAAGGAGGTCCCTATGCGCATGCGGAGCATGCTGATCCCCGCCATCATCTGCCTTGCCATGCCCCTGGTCGCCCAGCAGGAGAAAGCCAAGGCCCTGGTGAAGGAGGCCATCGCCTTCGGCAAGAAGAACGGCAAGGAGGCCTTGCTCAAAGAAGTCAACATGCCCACGGGCCGCTTCCATGTGAAGAGCGGCGATGACATGTATGTCTTCGTCTACGACCTGCAGGGGCTTTGCCTGGGCATGGGTTACCAGACCGCCGCAATCGGGACCAACCGCTGGAACATCAAAGATCCTGACGGCGTCATGATCCTCCAGGAGTTCGTCAAGACCGTCCAGGCCAAGGGCAGTGGCTGGGTGGACTACAAGTTCCCGAACCCCAAGACCAACAAGATGGATGCGAAAACTTCCTACGTTGAAGGCATGGACGGCTGGGTGATCGGATGCGGCATCTACAAGTAGCTCAGTTCAACCCATAGAAGTGGCGCAGGAGGCCCTCCCACCAGGCAGCTGGCAGGAGGGCCTTGAGCTTGCCCGCCCAGAGGGCGTCCCGCCCGATGACCACGCGGCGTGGCGGATGAGTCGCGTTGAGCGCTGTGAGCATCCGGCTGGCGCAGGCTTCCGCATCCATGGCGTAGCGCTCGGCCTGGCCTTTCCGCTGGGCCAGGTAGCGGCCGAGGATGGCCTCGTAGCGTGTTCCGCGGGCCCGTTCCGGCAGGTCACCCCAGGCCTTGGCGAGGGTGTCGCGGAAGGCCGTCCGGATGGCACCAGGCTCCACGAGCACGACGGCCACCTCGCGGCCCACCTCCAGCCGCAGGGTCTCCGCCAGGGCCACCACCGCGTGCTTGGAGGCGTTGTAGGGGCCCGCCAGCGGGATGGACAGGCGTCCCAACATGGAGGCCACCTGCAGGATGCGCCCCCCGGGCTCCCGCCGCAGGAGGGGCAGGAAGGCGTTGGTGGTTGCCTGGAGGCCGATGACATTCGTTTCGAATTGCGCCCGGAGTTCCTCCGGGCGTAGGAGTTCTAAAGGGCCTACTTGGCCGTAGCCTGCGTTGTTCACCAGAGCTTTGAGATGCAGGTCGGCACAGGCGGCGGCAGCCGCGGCGATGCTTTCTGCGCTCGTCACGTCCAAAGAAAGGATCCGCAGATCCTCGCCCAACGGAAGATCCGCCAGATTCGCAAGATTCCGCGCCGTGGCCACCACCCCCCAGCCCGCCGAGCGGCAAAGGGGCACCAGAGCCCGCCCGATGCCAGTAGAACACCCTGTGATGAGAACCCAGCTACGCATTCCCTATCATTTCACATGCTCCAAAACGGGGCGCCCATGGCGTCCCGTTTTGGAGAGACCGCCTTCGGCGGGCGAGAATGATCAAATCAGCGCCAACAATCCCACCAGGTAGAAGCTCAGGTCCACGCTTAACTCGAAGCGGTCCTTCCCGGTGGTGAAGCGCTCGTGGTAAAGCCACAGGTAGAGCATCGGGTAGGCCGCGCAGAGGACCAGCACCAGAGCCACGGCCATGGGATGGCCCTGGCTCCGGTTTTGATAGGTCAACCAGAGGGTGCCGGCCAGGAGGGTGCCGAGCAGCCCCAGAATGACGACCTTGGTGGCTCGCTTGCCCAGGAAGATCGGCAGGGTCTCCTTGCCCACGATCTGGTCGTTCTGCATGTCGCGGATTTCATAGATCGCGGTGCGGACAAAGGCCAGGACCCCCACCAGGAAGATCGCCGCGAAGGCCCGAAGATCCCAGCTCCGGCCCGCCTGCCAGACCGGCGTGACGACGGCCACGGTGGCCAAGGCCATAGCGACCACAAAATCCTTGGAGCCCGGAATGCTGCGCAGGCTGATCTCCCTGCCACCCAGCCGGAAGCGCTGCTTGTAGATTGTCCCCACCAGGGCCGCCCCGATCACGATGCCCAGCACCTTCAGACCAAGGTTGGCGGCGAGCCCGAGCATGACCGCCATGGCGGCGAGGGCGGAAACCAGCAGGAGCTTGCGATTGCGTTCGAGGAACCTGGCCCGGGCGGGTCCCTTGGCACCCAGGCCCAGGGGATCGAGAAAGGGACTGAGCAGGTACATCGCGAGGACATAGGTCGCGGTCAATAGGGGATACCGCCACCCGGTGGGCAGGCCCAGCCAATGGTGCACGCCCAGGGTCATGAGGCCCGCGCCCATGGCCAACAGCGAGGAACTGCCAAAGGTGGCCCGGACGAAGCTGCGCCAGCGGCTGGGGCCATCGCCCAGCTGTTCCAGCACGTCCACCACCTCGTCCACCAGCCAGGTGGGCGTGGAGGCACCTGCGAGCACACCCACGGTTTCCCTGCCGCTGAAACCGGAGAGGTCCATTTCCATGGCGGTTTCCACATACTGCACGGGCTTGCCGTAGTGGTGGGCCAGCTCGGCCAGGTGCTTGGTGTTGCTGGAGGCCTTGCCACCCACCACGATCACGGAGTCCACGGTCCGGGCCAGTTCCCTTGCCTCGTCCTGGCGCATCCAGGTGTCTTCGCAGATGGTGTTCTCGAAGACCGCGTCCCCCGCCCGGGTGCGGAGGTAGTCGGTGATGGCGTGGTAGTCCTTCACGGTGAACGTGGTCTGGGCGACCACCAGCACCTTCTTCAGCTGCTCGTCCGTGAGCGCCTCGGCTTCCGCCATGGTCGACACGATGACTGAGCCGCTGTCCGCGAAGCTGCAGTGGGCCAGGCTTTCCGCATGACCGTGGCTCCCCAGGATCACGGTGAAATATCCCTTGGGGCTCCATTTCTTGATCTTGTGGTGGACCTTGGCCACTTCGGGACAGGTGGCATTCACGATTTTCAGTTCACCTTTGGCCTGGCGCTCCTTCAACCCGCGCAGGTCCTGAATGGGGATGCCATGAGCGCGGATCACCACCGTGCCGTTCTGCACCTGCTCCGGCGCCTCGGCCACCGCGACCCCCCGCCGGCTGATGAGGTCCAGGGCCTGGGGGTTATGGATGAGTGGCCCCAGCGTCTGCACGGTACGCCCGTCATTCCGTACCGAGGCCTCCAGCACCGCGTCCATGGCGCGCTTCACGCCCCAACAGAAGCCTGCGGTCTTGGCGACGATGACCTTCATCCCTGCTCCATAATCCTGACCAGGTTAGTCAGGTTATTTATCATAGCGCCATTGGGAAACAGGTTAGCCAGAGCTTCGTTCCATCAGGGCACGGTCCGCTGCGGGCAATCCCGCCAGCCAGGCCGCTTCCTCGCCTGGTTCCGGGAGGATGTGCCCATATTCAGCCATCTGGCCTGGTGGCAGCTCGGCGATATAGGCCCAGACCCGGTTGGAAGCGATCGCCCCGGCGCTGGCGACTGCGGCAACCAACTCGAGGAGCAATTGTCGTTTCAGGTCGGGGCCTCGGCCGGCGCGGATATGGCCGTGCACGAAGACATGCTCCCCCTGCAGGGGCGCGCCGCCGACGAAATGATCGCCCGCCGCCACATCGGTGAAAATGACTTGCGCAAAGAAGGCCTGAGCGCCGGTCACCTGGTTATGCACGCGGGTGATCGCCTCGGCGATGCGGTGCTTCTTCTCCACAGATAGCAGGCCGGTTGCCGCGACTACCCGATAAGTTGGCACGATCCTCTCCTTCCTTGGCTGGAATCATACGTTGATGTTAGCGCAGGCCCGGAATTCGAACGCTCTGGTGCAGGTTTCCTTTACCCTGATTTCAGACCATTCTGCCCATCCCTGGAAACGCTCCCATGGACTCCGCACAACTCGACAAGGACCTGCCCCTCAAGGAGGACATCCGTCTGCTCGGGCGGTTGCTGGGAGATACGGTCCGGGAGCAGGAGGGCGCCGAGACCTTCCAGGTCGTCGAGCAGATCCGCCAAAGTTCCGTCCGCTTCCACCGCGCCCAGGATCCCGAGGCCAGAGACAACCTGAGGGCCATCCTCAAGGGTCTCAGCCCCGGCCGCGCCATCCTGGTGATCCGGGCCTTCAGCTACTTCTCGCAACTCGCCAATCTTGCGGAAGACCAGCACCACACCCGCCGTTCCCGGGCCCATCGCCAGGGGGAAGCCCCCCCCAGGCCCAGTTCCCTGGGCCACGCGCTGGCCCTGGCGGGTGAAGCGGGCCTTGACGCCAATGGACTCCGGACCTTCTTCGCCAGCGCCCAGGTCAGGCCGGTGCTCACCGCTCACCCGACCGAAGTCCAGCGTAAGAGCATCCTCAACGCCCAGATGCAGATCGCCCACCTCCTGGATGAGCGGGACCGCATCACCTCCACGCCGCGGGAATCCGCGCTCCGGGATGAGCACCTCCAGCGCCAGGTGCTGCTGCTGTGGCAGACCCGCATGCTCCGGCCCCACCGGCCCTCGGTGACGGATGAAGTGGCCAGCGCGCTTTCCTATTTCGATCGCACCTTTCTACGGGAGATCCCGGCGCTCTATGCGGACCTGGAGGACAATCTCGGGCAGGATCCGGCCTCGGGGGACGTCGAGCTTCCACCCTTCTTCCAAGTGGGCAGCTGGATCGGCGGGGACAGGGATGGCCATCCCTTCGTCACCGCCGAGGTGCTGGAACGGACCCTCGACATGCAGTCCAGGACCATCCTCGATTTCCTGTTGAAGGAGATCCAGCAGCTCGCCGCCGAGCTTTCCCTCAGCCTCCTGGTTTCCCGGGCCTCCCAGGAATTGCTCGATTTGGCGGAACGCTCAGCCGACCGCTCTCTTCAACGGGCGGACGAGGCCTACCGGCGCGCCCTGAATTTCATCTTCGGCCGCCTCTCGGCGACGCACCGGCACCTGCTTGCCCTTGAACCGGCCGACCCTGGGAGCCCCGCAGAGCCTTATCACTCGCCAGCTGAGCTGAAAGCGGATCTGGATGCCTTGGACCGGTCCCTGAGGACCCACGGTGGGCGGCGGCTGGCCCGGGGACGCTTGCGGGACCTGCGGCGATCCGTATCGGTCTTCGGGTTCCACCTCGCCCCTCTCGACCTGCGGCAGAACTCCGAAGTCCATGGCCGGGTGGTGGCTGAGCTGCTGGAGGCCGTGCGCCCTGGCACCGGCTATCTTGGCCTGGCTGAGCCGCAGAAGATCAGCCTGCTCGCCGCCGAGTTAGAGAGTCCCCGCCCGCTCGCTTCGCCCTACCTGACCTACAGTGAGGAAACTGGCGGCGAGTTGGCCCTGTTCCGGGCTGCGGCGAAGGCCCAACTGCGCCTGGGCACCGAAGCCCTGCCCAGCTGCATCGTCAGCCATACCGAAGGCGTCTCGGACCTCCTGGAGGCCGCCATCATGCTCCGGGAGGCCGGGATCCTGCGGCCGGCCGAAGGCCGGTTGGACCTCAACATCATTCCGCTCTTCGAGACCATTCCGGACCTTCAGCGCTCCGGGGACATCCTGGATGAACTGCTCGGCCTACCCATCTATCGGCGCCTCCTGGCCGGTCGGGGAGGGGTCCAGGAAGTGATGGTGGGCTATTCCGACAGCAACAAGGACGGCGGCTTTCTCACTTCCCTCTGGGAACTCTACAAAGCCGAAGTGCGCCTGGTGGACGTGGCGAAGCGGCATGGCCTGCGCCTGCGCCTCTTCCACGGCCGCGGCGGGTCTGTCGGCCGGGGCGGCGGTCCCAGCTACGAAGCCATCCTGGCCCAGCCCCCGGGAACGGTGGAGGGTCAAATCCGCCTCACCGAGCAGGGCGAGGTGATCGCCGCCAAGTATGGGCACCCCGCCGTGGGCCGCCGCAACCTCGAGGTGCTCGTGGCCGCCACCCTGGCCGCGAGTCTGCCGCACCAGGGGGATGCGGCTGGGGAACCGGCCTTCCTGGAAGCCATGGATACCCTGTCCGATGCGGCCTGCCGGGCCTACCGGGACCTGGTCTACAACACCGAAGGTTTCGAGGGGTTCTTCTGGGAGTCCACCCCCATCGCGGAGATCGCTCAGCTCAACATCGGGTCCCGACCCGCCAGCCGGAAAGCGGGGCGGGCCATCACCGATCTCCGGGCCATTCCCTGGGTCTTCAGCTGGAGCCAATGCCGCGTGATGCTGCCCGGCTGGTATGGCGTCGGTTCCGCGGTCCGGGCCTTCCGGCAGGAGCGGGGCGAGGCGGGCCTGGCCCTGCTGAAGGAGATGCACGCCCGCTGGCCGTATTTCCGCAGCCTGCTCTCCAAGATGGACATGGTGCTTGCCAAGGTGGATCTGGCCATCGCTTCGCGTTATGCCGACCTGGTGGGCGACCCTGAGCTCAAGGAACGGATTTTCGGGCGCATCAAGAACGAGTGCGAAGCCTCCATCCAGGCCCTGAAGGCCATCACCGGCCAGGCGGTGCTGCTGGAAGACAACCCCGCCCTGAGGCGTTCCATCCAGCACCGTTTCCCCTACATGGACCCGATCAACCATCTCCAGGTGGAACTGCTGCACCGCTACCGCGCCGGAGATGCCGATGACCGGATCCAGCGCGGGATCCTGCTCTCCATCAACGGCATCGCCGCGGGGCTCCGCAACAGCGGGTGATGCGCCCACTGGCGCCTGCAGAAACCACTGGCCTGACTTCCCGGATTCAAAGTACCTTGGACCTGGTTCTTTTGGTCACTGAAAGGGATGCGACGTCCATGGCCCACCCAGCCCTTCTGCCGGTTGTTCTCACGTGCAACACGGACCTGCGTTTCATCGACCTGATCCAGGTGGTGGGCGCCGAGTTCCTCAAGCACCTGAGCTTCAGCCAGGAGGATGGAGAACGCCTTTGGCTGGCGATCCAGGAAGGCATCGCCAACGCTATGCGCCACGGCAACCAGCTGGTGAAAGACAAGCCCGTGAAAGTCACTTTCACGCCTCGCGTGGACCGCTTCGAGATCCGCATCGAGGACCGCGGGCCCGGTGTCGACCTGGATGCCCTGCCGGATCCGAACCTGCCGGAGAACCTGCTCAAGCCCAGCGGACGGGGGGTCTACTTCATGCGCCAGGTAATGGACGAAGTCCACATGGAGCGCACGCCCGCTGGCTCGACCCTGGTGCTTGTGAAGGCCCGCAAAGTGCGCGAAGCCCATCACTGAACGTCAAGCTCGCACGAGAGCCTTGATGGTCAGCAGTCCCAGCAGGGTCATGGCCAGGGAGCCAGCCAGATGACTGGCCATGTGTGTCGCCGCCCAGGCGTATTCCCCCCGGGTGAGCAGATGCACCGCCTCCGCCGAGAAGGTGGAAAAGGTGGTGAGTCCCCCCAGGAAACCGGTGATGACGAGGAGCCTGGCTTCGGGTGCCAGTCCCGGATGCTGGGCGAAGACGGCGACGGCCACGCCCACCAGATACCCACCGATCAGGTTCGACGCCAGCGTGCCCAGCGGCAGGGATGGCAACAGGGGATTCAGGAGGGCGCCCAGCCCCCAGCGCAGCCAGGCTCCCAGCGCCGCTCCTGCCCCGACTGCTAGGAAAGAATAGAAGCCCATGTCGCTCCGCCCATGGCTTCAGGCTATCAGAGGATGTGTGGAATTCCCGCGTGCCTCCAGAAGGCCTAGGGGCTGGAACGGAATAAACAATGCCATCGTTGGCGCCCAGCCGCGATGCAGCCGTAAGGAAGCGCCCGCAGGGCAATGTGGTTCATTGTTCAAGGGCGCTGACGCCGCGGGGGAGGCTCAACCTCCGCGAGCCCGCGAGCGGGAGCCACGCATCGCGTGGCGTCAGGTGGAGGCGGATGGGCGCCCC
>CAIQPH010000327.1 GCA_903873655.1 uncultured Holophagaceae bacterium
CCGTGATGGGCGAGCAGGTCGGCAAGACCTTCAAGCAGATGATCCCCTCCTTCATCGCCGTGGCCTGCATCCTCTCCATCGCCGAGGTGATGAACCTGGCGCTGCCCATCCTCGACCCCAAGACCAAGCTGGCCGTGGTCGGCGACCTGGCCACCAAGCAGATCTCCATGGTGGCCACCATGGCCAACGGCATCATCGCCCTGGTGAGCCAGCACGTCTACCCGCTGCTGAGCCCGCTATTTGGCACCATCGGAGTCTTCCTCACGGGCAGCAACACCTCCTCCAACGCCCTCTTCGGCAACCTGCAGAAGCTCACCGCCCAGGGCATGGGCCTGTCGGACATCCTCATGGCCTCCGCCGGCAGTGCGGGCGCCTCCGCGGGCAAGATGATCTCGCCGCAGAGCATCGTCATTGCCGCCGCCGCCGTTGGCCTGGCCGGCAAGGAGGGCCTCATCATGCGGCAGACCATCAAGTACACCATCCCCTATGTGGTGTTGCTGGCCCTCATGACCTGGGGCTTCGCGTTCCTGTTCCCTGGGCTTGTTCCTTGATTTGGCCCACTTGAGGACTGACATGCGCATCATTGTGGCTCCGGATTCCTTCAAGGGCAGCGTTTCGGCTTTGGGTGTGGCCGAGGCCATGGAGCGCGGTATCCATGCCGTATTTCCCGAAGCCGAAGTGATCAAGGTGCCCATCGCCGACGGTGGTGAGGGCACTGTGGAGGCCCTGGTGGCCGCCACCGGCGGGCGCCTGCAGCGTACGGAAGTCCGGGGACCCCTGGGTCAGCCCGTGGGCGCCCAGTGGGGTGTCTCCGGGGACGGCACGACCGCCTTCATCGAGATGGCCTCGGCCTCGGGCCTGCCCCTGGTGCCGAAGGAACGACGGGATCCGCGCATCGCGAGCACCTTCGGCACGGGCGAGTTGATGAAGGCCGCCCTCGATGCAGGCCTCCGGAAACTGGTCGTGGGCATCGGCGGTAGCGCGACCAACGACGGCGGCACCGGCATGGCCCGGGCGCTGGGTGTACGTTTCCTGGATGCAGAAGGTCGTGACCTGCCCGAGGGTGGGGCGGCGCTGGCCCGGCTGGCCCGCATCGACTTGTCTAAGCTGGATTCGCGTCTGGCTGATGCTGCCATCCTGGTGGCCTGCGATGTGGACAACCCGCTCTGCGGGCCTCGTGGAGCCTCCGCTGTCTACGGGCCCCAGAAGGGCGCGACACCGGAGGTGGTGAATGAACTCGATGCCGCTTTGGCCGTCCTGGCAGGTGTGGCCACCACCACCACCGGCCGTGATATCGCTCGATCGCCAGGTGCGGGTGCCGCGGGCGGCCTGGGTGCCGGACTCCTCTTCTTCACCCCCGCCAGTCTGCGTCCCGGCGTGGCCATTGTGCTGGAGACCACGGGCTTCGATGTCCTGGTCCAGGACGCGGATTTAGTCATCACCGGCGAAGGTCGAACAGACTTCCAGACGGCCATGGGCAAGGCGCCCGTGGGCGTGGCGGGAGTGGCCCGGCGGCATGGCGTGCCCGTGATCTGCCTCTCAGGGGGACTGGGTGAAGGGGCAGACGATGTGCTGGCCCACGGCATCGATGCCCTCGCCTCCACCGTGCCCCAGCCCATGACTTTGGAGGCCTGTATGGCCCAGGGCGCCGACCTCGTGGAGGCTGCGACGGCCCGGATGTGCCGGCTTTTGAACGTAGGTCGGTCCCTAGGCAGTTGACCATCTTGCTCCAGGATCGCCGAGGCGATCCTGGAGTGGAAGGACCGGACTGGGAATGAAGATCAGGGCTTCGCGGGCGTTGGTGCCGCAGGAACTGCGGGTGCGGCCGGTGCTGGCGGCGCCGTCACCGCAGGTTTGGGCGCGACAATCTCCCTCGGAGGGGGTGTGGGGATCAGATTGGGGAAGATGTAGGCCTGGAGCATGGCGATCAAGCCGATGACCGCCGCCCCCGCGACGGAATGCCACCAGACCTTGCGGAAGATGGGTCCCAGGGCATGGGCGCGCTCCTTGGGATCGTCGTAGCAGGCCGCGCAGGCCACCATGATGGACTGGGCGTCGATCATCTTGCCCATGACGCCGCCGGTGGAATTGGTGGCCACGATAAGCACTTCGTTCAGGTGCAGCTGCTGGGCCGTGATCCTCTGCAGGCTTCCGAACAGCGCGTTTGAGGCCGTGTCCGAACCGGTCAGGAACACGCCCAGCCAGCCCAGGTAGGCCGCGAAGAAGGGATAGAACATCCCGGCGCTGGTGAAGGCCAGACCGAGCACCGCGTCGGTTCCAGAGTAACGGGTGAGGAAGCCGAGACCCAACACCTGTCCGATGACGAGCACGGGGATCTTCATGCGCTTGAGGGTCCGTCCCGTCGCTTCTCTCCACTGCGTTCCGTTCAGGCGCAGCACCAGGCCGGAAAGCAGGGCAGCCACGAAGACCCCCGTGCCGGCGGCGGAGAGCCAGTTGATGGTGAAGCGCGCGGCCTCGGGCTTCGCGCCGGCGAGCACCACCGGCGGAGTCCGCTGCACCAGATTGTGGAGTGCGGGCATGTCCCAGAAGGGCAGGGAAAGCGTGCCGCCAAACTTGGAACCGAGCAGGGTAGTGTCGATCTTGATGCTGGCGAAGAGGGTGTTCAAGGTCTTCTTGAATTCAGGCATGCCCCAGAGGGCGCAGCAGGCGATGAGGATGGCCCAGGGCAGCCAGGCGTACATGGTCTGCCCGACGGTGTAGGGGTACTTCCAGGTCGATTTATCAATCGTTTCGGCGGTCTTTCCAGCTTCACGCTCCGACTGGAGCAGGAACCGCTTCTTGGGATGCCAGACGAAGCGCAGGAAGAGGGCCGTGCAGATGACGGAGAAGACGCCGGAGACCACGTCGGTCATGAGGTGGGTGGGGGCCCAGCTGGAAGCAAACCACTGCATCACGGCGAAGGAGCCCCCGGCCATGAGTGTGGCGGGCCAGACCTCGAAGACTTCCTTCCAGGTTCCGCCCTCCATCTTCACGAAGACGGCGACGAGCCAGAAGGGCACCAGGATGGATACGAAGGGAAGCTGGTGGCCGGCCATGGAGGAGAGAGTGAGCTGATCCAGCCCACTGACGGCGGCCAAGGTGACGATGGGAGTGCCGATGGCCCCCCAGGCAACCGGCGCCGTGTTGGCGATGAGGTTCAGAACGGCTGACTGGAAGGGCTTGAAGCCCAGCCCCACCATGACGGCCCCGGCGATGGCCACCGGCGTGCCGAAGCCAGAGGTGCCCTCAATGATGGCTCCGAACGAGAAGGCGATCAGGAGCACCTGCAGGCGCCGGTCGAAGGAGATGTGGATGATGGATTCCTTCACGATCTCGAACTGACCGGTGATGACCGTCATCGTGTATAGGAACATCGCCCCCAGGACGATCCAGATGATCCCCAGGAACCCCGACAGGGTGCCGAAGCAGAATGCCGAGAATGCTGACACCAGCGGCATCTTGAAGGCGAGGCAGCTCACCAGGAACGCGGCGATCACACCGTAGAACGCGGCATAGGGTGCGGAAATGCCGAGGTGCTTCGTCCCCTGCTTATCCCGATGCGGATGGAGCGCGATGAAGTACAGCAGCACCGCGATGGGCACTGCCGCCACCAGCGTGGACCAGAAGACATTGCCGAAGGGGTTGTAGTTCTGAAAGAACATTCTGCCTCCTTAGATGTGTGGGCCTGTCGTGCTGTCCGATCTGGAAGTGAGGGGGTGAAGAGAAGTGAAGGGTTGCGGTAATCCGACATCGCATGCGGTTTGATCCGGAATGAACCACCCCCTGCATGGTTGGAGAGGGATTGTCCGTGTACTCGTCCTTCCTAAGATTACAAACGGGTCCGGAAAAGAAATGAAATGGAAAACCGGCTGGATTCTCTCCCTCCTGGTAATCGATGTCAACGAAATTAGTGACACACTTCTCGAATCCTCATTCCAGGCCAAGTCAGGGAGCAGACAAGCCCCCCGGAGGGCAATGTGGAGGGTGTGTTGCGGGGCAGGCCTAGGCTTCAGCCACCTGGTAAGCCTCGTCGAGGATCTGGCTGAGGTGCCGGACCCTGACAGCGAGACCTGCGCTGCGGGCACCATAGTCGAGGTGCATCATGCAGGCAGGGCACTCCGTGGCAAGAACCTGGGCCCCGGTCTTGGCCACATTGCCCATCTTCCGGTCCAGGACGCCTTTCGCCTCGGTGTGATGCATGAAGGTGTAGCTTCCAGCTGCTCCGCAGCACCAGTCCGCCTCGGGCATCTCCTTGTAGATCAGGCCAGGGACCGCTTTCAGAAGCTTCCTGGGCTGGGCGGTGATCTTCCCGAAGCGGTTGGAGAGGTGGCAGGGATCATGATACGTCACCGTCCCCGAGAGGGCGCCCAAGCCGTCGACGGAACCCGCAGCCACGAGAAACTCGCTGAAGCTCTTGACCTTTTTCGATAGCGCCTCGGCTTTCCCGGCATAGCGGGGATCGTCCTTCAGGAGTTCCCCATATTCCTTCAGGAAAGTGCTGCAGCTCCCACACTCCGACACGATGGCATCCAGGTCCATGGCGCCGGCCATCCGATCCAGATTCTTTTTGGCGATGTCGCGGGCCGCATCCAGATCCCCGTAGGCCTGCGCCGGGCGTCCGCAGCAGGTGTTGTCGAGCAAGGTGAGCTCGCACCCATTCCGCGCGAGAACGCGAAGCGTGGCACTCACCACTTCTGGGTACTGGAAGCTGAGGCCGCAGGAGGCGAAGTAGCCCACGCGGTGGAGGACCTTCACCGGCCTGGGGACCTGGGTCTTCTCCTCCCTCAGGAAGGGCCGTGCATCCATCCGTGGCAGGACTCGGTTCGCCACGCTGAGTCGGCTGCCCTGACCTCCGAGCAGGCCAGTCTTTCCGATGGCGGCCGCAAGCCCGTGGCGTTTCGCCCACAGGGCCATGCGTCCAGCGAACTCCAACCTCCGGCTGTCCGACAGGATGTTCCGGAACAGGATCCGCCGCCAGGCTGGTTGGCCGTGGCGCTTGATGTAGGCATGGCGCATCGCGGTCACGATCTCATCGGTCTTGATGCCGGGGAAGCAGTGGGCGGTGCACCCGCGGCAGAGAAGACAGTCCTCCAGGGCCCCGATCACTTCATGGGAAAGGTCCATGGTCCCGAGGATCAGGCTGCGTGCAATGGCCTGCCGACCCCGGGCGAGGGAGTGCTCCTCACCGGTGACGCGGAAGACGGGGCAGCCGGCCTGACAGAAACCGCACCGGTTGCACTGGGCGATCGTATCGAAAAGGGGGAGCAGTTCAGGGGTCGCCATCATCCAGCCTCGGGTTCAGATTCCGCCCAGGAAACGCCCAGGGCTGCACAGACCCTGGGGATCGAATTCAGTCTTGATCCGGCGCATGATGGCAAAGCTGGAGCCCGGCTTGCCCCAGGCATCCACCCGCTCCTTGAGGCGGGGCGACGCTTCCTGGATGACCAGGCTCCCGCCGACGGTTGCAGCCTCCTCACGCAAGGCCAGGAGGGTGGTGACCATCCGCGAAACTGCCTCGTCCTCGGGCAATCCGGCGGCGGGAAAGAACGCGGCCCACAGAATGCCGCTTCCGGCATGGGCCAAGGTGGCTGCGGTGAGGCCAGACCCAGTGGCCCCGGCACGGGCGGATGCCATCATGCCAGCCGTCCGGGCGATGGGTACAGCCACCATGCAGAGCACCCGGAGCGGATCCTGGGGCAGGGCCCCGAAGGCATTCGTGACCGCATCCCAGATCCTGACGGAATCAACCTCCCGGAAGAGGCGCACGGTCCCCCCTCGTTCCGAGATCAGGGTCTCCAGGTCCCGGACCTGCCGCTCGACCGTCTCGCGGCTGCCGGTGAATCCAGCGGCCAGGGCGAAGTTCCCGGGAGCTGAGCGGCCAAGGGCGGGGGCGAGGATGTCCAGAGCGCAGGGATCGAGGAGTTCAAGGGCCTCGGGCAGGAGGAAGGAGGCCAGCACCTTCTCCGCGGTCGCAGCGGCTCCGGACAGGTCCGGGAACAGCCCCAGCACGCTGGCCTGGGCCGCAGGCATGGGGAGCAGCTTGACGGTGACCTCGGTGATGATCCCGAGGGTTCCGAAGCTCCGGATGAAGAGCTTGTTCATGTCGTAGCCCGAGACATTCTTGATGACCCGGCCACCGCACCGGATTCGCTCACCGTCCGGTAGCACCACCCGGATTCCCAGGACCCAATCCCGGGCCGTTCCATGCAGGAGCCGACGCGGTCCGCTGAGGTTGGCGGCAACCAGCCCCCCAACGGTCACCCTAGCCCCGTCCGGCGGATCCAAGGGCAGGAGCAGCTTCTTCTCCGCGATCATTTCCTGCAGCCGGGCGAGGGGCATACCGGCTTCCACCGTCACACAGAGATTGTCCGGGTCGAATTCCACAACCCGGTTCAGGCGGTCGAGGTGGACCACGACATCCACCCGTACTGGACAATTCCCCATGCCCATGGCCGTCCCCCCGCCCCAGGGGACCAGGGCGGCTCCGCTCGCGGCACAGGCGGCAACCACTGCAGCCACCTCATCCTGGGTTCCGGGTCGGACCGTCAACGCTGGGATCATGCCATCCACGGCGAAGGCCGCCGTGGTTTCCGGGCCCGCATCCACATGGCTGTTCCCGACGAGGTCCTCCAGCTGCCGCCGGAGGGAAGCGAGATCATGGGACACAGGCCACCTCCTGAGGTGCGGGGAAGATCTTTCCAGGATTGGCCAGATCCTTCGGATCGAAGGCGCGCTTCACCCGGAGCTGGCTGCGGATGTCCGCCTCAGAGAGCACTAGGCGCATCGAGTCCATTTTCTCAAGGCCGACGCCGTGCTCGCCGCTGATGGTCCCGCCCAGCTCGACACAGAGCGCAAGGATCTCCATGCCCGCCTTCATGACTCGCGCTTTCTGCTCGGCATTCCTCCAGTCGAACAGGATCAGCGGGTGCAGGTTCCCGTCCCCGGCGTGGAAGACGTTGGGGATCTTTAGGTCGTACTTTTCTCCGACCTCAGCGACCTTCTTCAGCACCGCGGGCAGCGCCGTCCGGGGCACCGTGCCATCGCAGACCAGGTAGCTGGGGGTCAGGCGCGCCACGGCACCGAAGGCCCCGCGCCGCCCAGCCCATAGCAAGGCCCGCTCCGCATCATCCTTGGCGACTCGCACCTCCCGCGCGCCGTGTTCCTTGCAGAGGCGGACGATCGCCTCGGTCTGGGCCTCGAGGTCATCCTTCAACCCATCCACCTCGATGATGAGCACCGTGGCACAGTCCAGCGGCAGCCCGCAGTGGATGGACTGCTCCACGGCCTGGATGACGAGCTGGTCCATCATCTCCAGCGTTGCCGGAATCATCCCGGCCGCCACGATGGCGGACACCGTCTCGCTGCCGCGCTCAATGCTGTCGTAGATGGCGAGCATCGTCTTCACGCCCTCGGCCAGGCGCACGATCCGCACCACAACCTCCGTGCACACGCCGAAGGTCCCTTCGCTGCCGACAAAAACGCCCGTGAGATCGTAGCCGGTAGTGTCCGGCGCCAGGCCGCCGAACTCGGCAATCTCACCATCCGGCATCACTACGGTCATACCCACCACGTGGTTCGTCGTCACCCCGTATTTGAAGCAGTGGGGGCCACCGGAGTTTTCGGCGACATTGCCTCCCAGGGTCGCGGCCTTCTGGCTGGCAGGGTCGGGGAGATACTGGAAACCCAGGGGCGCCAAGGCGTTACCCAGTTCCAGGTTGAACATGCCCGGCTGGACGCGGGCCCTCAGGTTCGCCGTATCCACTTCCAGCAACCGGTTCATCCGGATCATCTCGATGACCACACCCCCCCTGAAGGGGATCGTGCCCCCGCTCAGGTTCGTGCCGCCACCCCGGGGCACGAAGGGGGCCCCATGCTGGTTGCAGACCCTGACGATGCCGGCCACCTCCTCGGTGGAGTGGACGAAGACCACCGCGTCGGGGCGCCGTTCCTCAAGGTAGGCGTCGTACTGATAGAGCTGAAGATGGACAGGCGAGTCGAGGACATTCGCCTCTCCTACCACTTGCCTCAGGCCTTCGATGAGCAGATTCTGTGCCATGGCCAACTCTCGACTGTGAGGAATCCTGCAAGATCCTAACAAATTGACGAGCAAATGGTTTGCTATTATTTAACCCATTGTATCGCAGGAGTTTGCAGATGGCTTCGACTTTGACCTTCCGGAATACTGTTCTCACCAACTATTCCGATGTGTACACGCCGGAGGCCCTCCGTGCCCTGGAGGCGCTGGCGCCGCTCAACGAGTACCGCCTTGAATTGATGGCCCAGCGCACGGCCCGGCGGAAACGGCGCCATGAGCGCGGCGAGCGGCTCGGTTTTCTCGATCCCGCTTCAGTGATCGCAGGAACGCAGATCACCGTCGCGGACGCGCGGTCTGGCAACTTTGACGGCGCGGTGATCCCGCCGGACCTGCAGCGCCAGTGGATTCAGGGCACGGGACCAGCCACCAAGCCGCGCTCCGACGTGCGCTCCGGCATCCGCAATGTGGCCTACGCCCTGCTCTCCGGCGCCGATGGCTGGATGTTCGATGGGGAGGACGCCCTGGGCCAGGTGGATACCATGTCCCTGGACAATCACCGGAACCTCAAGCTCGCCATCGCCCGGGATCCCCTGTTCCTGGAAGTGACGGAAGAGGTCTCCCGCGAGATGAACCAGTGGGCTCAGGGCTTCCTCGGTTGTCCGATCATCGCTGACTGGCGCCAGCAACTCGACTTCACGACTGTGCTCTACCGGTGCCGGGGCCTCCACCTGGATGACCGCCACATCCGCCTGAATGGCCACGGGTTCTCCGCCTCCATCGCGGATCTGGTGCTCTTCATGGTGAACAACCACGCGAAGCTCCAGGCCGCTGGCCGCAGCCTCGTCCTCTACCTGCCCAAGATCCAGACGGCGGAGGAAGCGGCCTTCTGGAACACGATGCTCCTCGCGATGGAGGCCCACCTGGGCCTGCCGGTGGGCACCATCAAGACCTACGTGCTGGTGGAGCAGATCGAGCAGTCCTTCCAACTCATGGAGATCCGCGCCGCCCTTTCCCCGCACTTCGTGGGCTTCAACACGGGCCGCTGGGACTATATCAACAGCGTCTCGGACGCCCTAGCCTGGGACCCGGCCTTCGTGAATCCCAACATCTCTTCCATCGTGATGACCTATGGCTACATGCGGACCTACGAGGACCGTGTGCGCCGCGCCATGAACACGCCGGATCGGAACGGCCGCTGCGCCCTCTGGCAGGGTGGCATGGAGCCCAATATCCCCGTGGGTTCCGAGGCGGGCGTGGCTGCGAGCATGGCGAAGGCCGTGGCCGGCGCCGAGCGCGAGCAGCGCGAGGGTGCCTCCGGCAAGTGGGTGGCCCACTGGAAGATGGTTCATATCGTCCGCCCCGTCTGGGAGAAAGTGGGCCAGGCCAATCAGCTGGGCCGAACCTTCCCGGTACTCACCCACACGCCTGAAGACGCGGCTGGGCTGATGCAGTTGGAGCCTGCGCCCCGTACCATTGAGGGCGCTCGGGACCTACTCTCTGTGGCCCTGCAGTACGGCAATGCGTTCCTCCGGGGTTTCCAGGCCGCCGCCCTGAAGCCCGCCGACTTCTTCGGCAACGACGACGTGCTCTACCTCATGGAGGACATGGCCACCGGCGAGATCCGGATGTCCATCCTCTGGGAGTGGATCCACAAGGGCGCCGTCCTCACCGATGCCGCCACCGGCTGCGCCGCCGGAGACGGCTTCACTCTGGCCATCTTCTCGCGTCTGCTCGAGGAGGAGTACGCCAAGCTCCGCCAGGCCCGCAACAAGGACGTCCACGACGACTCCAAGAACACCACCCTGCCGATCGCCAAAGCCATCGTCCGCGCCTACGTCGAGAGCGACGTGAAGCCCCCCTGGTACGTCGACCTGCTGAACATCGACCTCGGCCTGGAGGAACTCGCCGCGGCCGAAGCCCGCATCGCCCGCTACCTCAAAGCCTTCAAGCAGGACGGCACCCGCATCACCGAGAACCTGGATTTCTGACCGACTGGAATCACATTCTGGAGTTGGTTTTCTGAGGACCTAGGCGCATTGGC
>CAIQPH010000328.1 GCA_903873655.1 uncultured Holophagaceae bacterium
CCAGCGCACCGGAGGTGTGCCCCGAAGGGCGCAGCGCAGGAAGCGCCGCGTGAGGAGGTCCCCAGTCGCACCATCGATGGGGGGCCCCCCTCAGTGAAGCCGAAGGCTGAACGGGAGCGAGCCCCAGGGGGGCTCGCGTTCGGGGCTGCCAGATGCGGCGTGCGCAGGCGAAGCGCGCTCAGCCGCGGAGGATCAGCGACTACTCCAGGCCGAAAGTGGAGGTCTCCAGTTCCCTTTTCACGCAGGCCATGAAGAGGTCCCCAGTCGCACCGTCGATGATCCGGTGGTCGAACCCGAGGCTGCTGAACATCATCTGGCGGATCGCGATGAAATCGGTCCCATCGGGACCCGTGATCACGACCGGGCGTTTCACGATGGCGCCGACGCCCTGGATGGCCACCTGGGGCTGGTTGATGATGGGCAGGCCGAACGTGTCGCCATAGACCCCGGGATTGGTGATGGTAAACGTGCCACCGCCGATTTCGTCGGGCTTGAGCTGCTTGGTGCGGGCGCGCTCAGCCAAGTCGTTGAGGCTCCGGGCCAGGCCCCCCAGGTTCATCATGTCGGCGTTCTTCACCACGGGCACGATGAGGCCCCAGTCCAGGCTCACGGCGATGCCCAGGTTGATATCCTGCTTATAGACGACGTTGTCGCCGTCCACCGAGGCGTTGGCGACGGGGTAGGCCCGGAGCGCCTTGCAGGCGGCCATCATCACGAAGGGCATGAAGCTGAGCTTGGAGCCGAACTGAGCCTCGAAAGCCTGCTTGTGCTTGTTGCGCAACTGGGCGACATGGGTCATGTCGATCTCGAAAACCGTGTAGACGTGCGCCGAGGTCCGGCGGCTGGCCACCATGTTGTCCGCGATGATCTTCCGCATGCGGCTCATGGGCTCCACCTTCACCCGCTCGCCTGTGGCGAACGCAGGTTTGGCCTGCACCGGGGGCATGGACAAGGCTGGAGTGAGCCCCAGGGTCGGTGCAGAGGGATCGTGCACGGCCGGCAGGGTCGGCGCAGGGCTGGCGGGCGGTGGGGCTGCGGCCGGGGTCCGGGCAAGGAGGCCTTCCAGATCCTCCTTGGTGACCCGACCGGCCTGACCCGTGCCAGGGACTCCTGCGAGGTCCACGCCATGCTGCCTGGCCATCTCGCGGACCAGGGGGCTGCTCTTGGTCCTGAGCCGGGCTTCCAGGCTATTGTCGTTTGCCTCAGCGGTGGGACTGGCCAGGGAAACCGGGATTGCCCCTGGGTCTGGGAGGGCAGAGACGGCTTCTGGAGGGGCAGAGCCCGCTGGTTGCTCGGAGGCATCACCGATGCGGGCGACCACGGTGCCCACAGGAACGGTGGCATTCACTTCCACGAGGATCGCCAGGAGAGTGCCTGCGGCAGGTGCTGGAATCTCGGCGTCCACCTTGTCTGTGCTGATCTCGTAGAGGGTGTCGTCCTTGGCGATCAGGTCGCCCACCTGCCTATGCCACTTCAACACAGTGGCTTCAGCGATGCTCTCGCCCATCTGGGGCATGACAACATCAAAGGCCATGACTCGCTCCTATCTGGGAAAAGGGTGGGGTCTGGAGGTGATGGCTGGTGAGCGACTGGAAGGCATGCGCCGTCTCGAGCAGCATGACATCGGAGCAGGGGGGTCCGATGAGCTGGATGCCGACCGGCAGTCCGGCGACGAACCCCGCCGGCATGGAAAGGCAGGGAAGTCCAGCAAGCGGGGCCGTCACCGTGAACACATCGGCCAGATACATGGCCAACGGATCCTCCATCTTGGCTCCGAACGGAAAGGCGGTGCCGGTGGCAACGGGCGTTGCGAGGAGGTCCACCGACTCGAAAACCCGGTCGAAGTCACTGGTGATGAGGGTCCGGGCTCGCAGGGCCTTCAGGTAGAAGGCGTCATAGTAGCCTTTGGAAAGACAGAAGGCACCCAGCAGGATCCGGCGCTTGACTTCGGAACCCAGTCCCTGGTCCCTGGTCTCGGAGAGCATCTCCGTCAGGGTTTCACGCTTGGCCCGGGGGCCATAGCGCACCCCATCGAAGCGGCTGAGGTTGCTGGAGACTTCGCTGGTGCAGAGCAGGTAGTAAGTGTCGATGGCGTACCTGGTATGGGGCAGGCTGACTTCCTGGACCTCCGCTCCCTGCTCGGTGAACACCTGGATCGCCGCCTCAAGGAGGCCTTCGACACCTGGTTCCAGGCCGTCGGTGAAATACTCCTGCGGAAGACCGATGCGAAGCCCTTTGAGGCTTCGAGGTTGGAGTCTGGCCAGGCGTTCCACGCCCGGAAGGTCCACCGACGTGCTGTCCATGGGATCCCGGCCGGCCATGACGCCGAAGGCCAGGGCAATATCAGCTGCAGAGACGGCAATGGGGCCCACCTGGTCAAGACTTGAGGCCATGGCCGTGAGGCCGTGCCGACTCAGTACCCCGTAGGTTGGCCGCAGGGCGGTCACATTGCAAAAGCTGGCAGGCAGGCGGACGGAACCGCCAGTATCACTGCCCAGGGCCAGCGGCGCGTAACCTGCGGCCACAGCCACGACTGAGCCGCTGCTGCTCCCGCCGGGGACCCGGGCCAGGTCCCAGGGATTGCAGGCTGGCGCGAAGGCACTGAACTCGCCGCTGGATCCCATGGCGAACTCGTCCAGGTTGGCCTTGCCCACCGGGACCGCGCCTGCCGCGAGAAGCCGCCCGACGACCGTGGCGTCATAGGGGGCCCGGTATCCATCCAGGCTCCGGGAGCCACAGGAGACCTGCAGGCCCGACCAGTGCAGATTGTCCTTCAGTACCACGGGCAGGCCGAGCACCGGGGAGCGGTCCCCGGCCCGTAGGCGGGCGTCCGCTTCCCGGGCAACCTGGAGGCTCCGCTCCTCATCCATGGCCAGGATGCAGTGAAGGCGGCCATCCAAGGCGTGAATGCGACGGAAGGAGTCCCTGACAAGGGATTCGGAGGACAGAACGCCGGCATCCAGGCCTTCGCGCCAATCCATCGCCGTGCCAGCTGCCATGCCTGCGCCTCCAGAGCCTTCTACTGTGCCATCGAGCATAGAGCGTGTCTTAAAATTCCCCCAGGCCGCGACGAGCCCCGCCGGGATGCACCTCAGATATCAGTTTGTCTCGCGTATCGCCGCAGGCGATACCGAGAAGAAGGGGCCCGCAGGGCAACGTGGTTCGTTGTTCAAGGGGCCCGACGCAGTGGGGCGCCCGGCCGGGCTCGTCCCTCTGGGCTGGGGCGGCGGGCGGCACCAGGCTGCGTCAGGTTCGTGTCGCGTAGAACCCGCTAAGCTCACCTCACCTTCCTTGCCTGCCACCGCCCGACGCTCCCAGCGCGGCCTGGGGGAATTTTAAGACATGCTCTAGAGCCCCTTCCAGTCCTGGCCCGGGAACGCGGGATGATCTCCTGATGAGAATCGACCCCGTTTGAAAGCATCGGACCTGCGCGGAGGATGGAAATAGGCTACCATCCCTTTGCTCAAGCCACGTCCTTCCGTTCCCTTCGATATCCTGGTCGTGGGTCCTCATCTGGAACCTCATGAACCCCTTCAATGTTTTAGAAATTCCTCCAGAAGCCACGGCTGAGGACATCAAGGCCGCCTACCACCGGCTCGCCAAGCGCTGGCATCCGGATCGTTTCACTGGTGAGGAGAAGAAAGAGGCGGAAACGAAATTCCGCGAGTTGGCGGAGGCCTTCAGCACGCTGAAGGATCCGGCGAAGCGACTCCTCCTGCAGCAACAGATGCAGAAGGCCCAGCCTGCCTCTGTGGACCGGGAAATTGAGTCTGCCCAGGAGCGGACTCCAGAAGATTGGGCGGAGATGGCGAAGACCGCTTTCGACGAAGGGAAGATCGATCAGGCTCGCGCGCTTATTCATTATGCCATCCGGCTGGATGACGAAAAAGCGAAGTACCACGCCCTGCTGGCTGCCATCCTTGAGAAGGAGGGTGGCGATCTCAGGGCCGTGGTGAAGGCCCTGGAAACCACCGTCCGGTTGGCTCCCCGCGACGTGGAGAGTCATCTCCGGTTGGCGGGTCATTTCCAGACGCTGGGCCTGGTGGCCAGGGCCCAGCGGCATCTCCAGATTGCCCAGGAGATTTCGCCGAATCACCCCAAATTGCGCGCCGCTCCAGCGAAGGAATCCAAGGGGCCTAAAGGCCAAGCTCCATCCGCAAAAAAAGGGAGTGCCCCCAGCCCGCCCGAGGGCCTTAAAGATCAGATGTTGAACCTATGGGGTCGGTTGAAGGGAAAGGGTTGACCATGGGGATCCATGCAGCGGGCAACACTGATGTGGGTTGTGTCCGGAAGCACAATGAAGACAGTTTCCTGGTGGATTCCGGCCTCGGCCTTTTCATGGTGGCTGATGGCCTCGGCGGCCATGCCGCCGGTGAAGTCGCCAGTCAGATCGTGGTGGAGACCGTGGCGCGGTTCGTGGGCGAAACCCTGGAGAAGGATCGCACCTGGCCTGTGGAGTACGACCCGTCTCTTTCCTACGACGGGAATCGCCTGAAGGTGGCGCTGCTGCTATCTGATCAGGCCATTGCCGAGGACATACGGCGCAATCCTGAACGGGAAACCATGGGCTCCACGGTGGTCGTCGGCCTCTTCCACGGGCCGAAACTCACCTTGGCCCATGTGGGAGACAGCCGGGCCTACGTTCTTGGCCCGGATGGCATCCGCCAGGTGACCCGCGATCACAGCTGGGTGGCCGAGCAGGTGGCCAATGGCATTCTCACGCCGTCCGAAGCCAGGGTGCATCCCTTCCGGAACGTAATCACCCAGGCCCTGGGCAATGGCGGTGACCTGGATGTGGAGGTTCAGAATCTGGAGCTTTCCAAATCGGAGCGACTCTTGCTATGCTCCGATGGACTTTCAGGGATGATCGGCGATAAACAGATCTGGGACATCGTGAAGCAGACTGATGATCTTAATCTTGCTGTGGAATCATTAATTAATGCAGCGAGAGAACATGGGGGCGAAGACAACATAACGGTTATCCTGGTCGGGTTGGAACCCGATGAAAAATAATGCAACTCTTATGAGCCTTGACCTAATCTATCCAAGCAGTTACCTTTCCATTACCTAATTTCTCCAAGTGAGGCGTCCGGTGGGTCTTTTCGGAAGCAAAACCAAAAGTCTTGTCGGCTTGGATATTGGTTCCAGTTCCGTGAAGGTCTGCGAACTCCAGCAGATAGGGAAGGGAAGCAACATCCGCTACAGGCTTCAGAAGCTGGGGCAGGTAGCCCTGCCGTCAGACGCCATCGTGGACGGGGACATCATGGACAGCAACGCGGTTGCGTCAGCTATCCGCCAGGTCCTTGCGGAGCAGAACATCAAGGCCAAGGAAGTGGCTATTTCCCTATCTGGCCAGCAGGTGATGGTCAAAAAAGTGACATTCCCCCTGATGAGTCAGGCTGAATTGGCGGAATCCGTGCGCTGGGAGGCGGAGAGCTTCTTCCCGGCCGGCCAGGGGCTGGATTCCTACGCCTTGGATTACTACCTCATCGAGGAGCGGGCCAGCGAAGGGAACATGGATGTCGTCCTGGTGGCCTGCCGCAAGGATAAGTTGGAGGCCTACGTCAGCTGCGTCGCCCAGGCAGGATGCAGCCCCAAAGTTGTGGATGTCGATGTTTTCGCAGTCCAGAACGCCTATGAGATCAATGACATGGGTGGAGGACGGGATGAAGTGGTTGCTTTGGTGAACCTAGGTGCCACCTTCACCAACCTCACCATGATGGTCGGAGGCAAGTCCGTGTTCTGGCGCGACATGGCCTGGGGGAGCAGCCGATATTCTGAAAAATTGAAGGAAGATTGGGGCGTCAGCCGTGAAGCGGCAGAACTCCTGAAGCGGAACCAGGCCGCGGAAGGCCGGGAACCGGAAGAGATCCAGCCTTCCGTCAATGCCGTATCAGATGCATTCGCGGATGAACTTTCCCGGACCCTGGATTTTTTCAAGAGCAGTTTCAAGGTCGATCGCCTGGATCGCGTGCTGGTATGTGGGGGCGGGTCCATGATCCACGGTCTGCTGGAGGTGCTGAGCGAACGCCTGCGCGTATCCGTGGATCGCTTCAATCCCTTCCAGCTCATCGAGGTTGACGGCCGCACCGAGGATCCCGTAACTGTCCGTGAGATCGGCGGCGGCGCAGCCGTGGTCGTTGGACTGGCCCTGCGCCAGGTGGGGGACCGATGATCAAGATCAACCTACTCGGGGACGTACTGGCCCAGGCAGGAGCCAAGAAGGGCGGAGAGAAGGCCGCCCCGGCTGAGCCCGTCCAGGTCTATACGGGCGAAGGCGGCAGCCGCTCCAGCCTGCCCATCGCGGGTGTGGTGGTGGGCCTCATCTTCGCGGCCTTTGGTGGTGCCTACTACCTTTGGCTGAACAGCGAATTCACGAGGGCGGAGAAGAAGAAGGCTGAGCTGGAAGTAGACAGGAAGCAATACGAGCCCTACATCGCCCTTGAGAAAAAATTCCGCGAGAAGAAAGAGACACTCCAGAAAAAGGAAGAGGTGATGACCACCCTCAAGCGCCAGCAGGCCCTGCCGGTGCATTTCCTGGAGGAGTTGGCGAACAGCCTGCCCGATGATGTCTGGTTCGGGAAGGTCTCCCAGAAGGGCATGACCATCACGATTGAAGGAGAGGCTCGGAACTTCGAATCCATCAATGCCTTCTACGGGAACCTCCAGTCCCGCACCCGCTGGTTCAAGAAAATCAATTATCCGGGTGCGAACCGGGTTGCCTCTGGCGCATTTGCATTCACCATCTCCTTCGAACTCCAGAACGCCGTCTGAGGTAGGCCATGAACCCTCAACTTCAGAAACAGATCGGAATAGGCGCGCTGGCTGGCATCGTCCTGGCTGGGCTGGTCTACTTCCTCCTTGGCGGCAAACGATCTGACCTTGAGGGCGTCCGTGCGGATGTCAAGAACCTCCAGGATCAGGTCGACAAGGGCAAGCTCCTGAAGGCCAGCTATGAAAAACTCAAGGAGGAAGTGGCCAAGCAGGACAAGCGCATCGAGCAGCTGATCAAGATCATGCCCTCTGAGACCGACTACGGTGAGATCCCCTATCGGATCAAGAAAATCGCAGACGATGCGGGCATCGACCAGGTTTCGTTCTCGCTCAAGCCTGAACGGAAGGACACCTATTACACCGAAAAACCCGTGGAATTCGAATTCCGGGTGGGGTTCCATTCTTTTGGCCAGTTCGCTTCACTGGTTTCCGGCTACGACAAGATCATCAACATCTCGAACATTGAATTCACGCGGAAGTCGGACAACCGCAGCGTGTATCCCGCCTCGGTCAAGTGCATCGTCAGCGCCTTCATCTACAATCCCGAGCCTCCTCCGGTCAACCCTGAGCCGAAGCCGGCTGCCCCCGCCCCCAAGGCGGCTGCCAAAGAGGATTGAGGAATCGCCATGACCCAAACACGCTTTGCAATCCTCCTGCTAACTGGAAGCGCGCTTTTCGCGCAGGCTCCTAGCCAACCGGCCCAGGCTTCATCGCCAACCGCTGCCACACCCGGAGTGGAAGACGTGGCCATCATCAAGGCCACGCCTTACAAACCCTCGATGCAGAGGGATCCCTTTTCTGCACCGAGAGACGAACGCCCCGTGGATGCCCTTGACATACTTGATGACATTGCAGTGAAAGGCATGATCAGGAAGGATGGCAAGAATTTCGCTATCGTTTCCGACAGCCGCGGCAATGTCCGTTGGCTACCAGTCGGGCACCGCTTCAAGGATGCGGAGATCACTGCCATCACAGACAAGGCCGTAACTTTCCACCAGTGGGAAATGAACACAACCAACCGTTCCATATTCCGAACCATCACGAAGACGTTCAAGCGTGAGGAGGGTAAACGATGAATGCTCGCCTGAGTTCCTTGCTGGTCGCAGGGGGCGTGGTCCTGGCGGGGATCCAAACGGGGTCCCTCCATGCAGCGCCTTTCCAGGAAGCCCTGGCCCCAAAGGTCACGTTGCTTTCAACTTCCATGGAATCAACCGGGAGCGGAGTCAAAGTATTCCTCTGCGTGCCTGGGATGGTTGCGCAGCCTGGCGTCCAGGTCCTGTCCAACCCCCACCGCATCGTCATCGACCTCCCTGGGGTCGACCGAGGCACCGCGGTCACGCGCAAGGACCTTGCCCAATTGGCACATCCCCTTATTCAGAAGGCCCGGCTAGCACAATTTGCCGCGGCGCCCAAGCCCGTGACCCGTCTGGTCCTGGAGGTCATTCCCGGGACACAGGTCGTGGTCGGCTCCAGCGGGGATGGTGTCCAACTTCTCCTCACACCAGGGGAAGGACGCGTCCAGGCACGGTTTGATGGAACCCTCAGGCCTCAGGTGGTCCCACCTTCTCCAGTCTTGGATGTCGCTTCAATAACTCCTGTCCGGATTGATCCGCCAGTTCCCCCAGTGGTGGCCCAGACCGCGCTTCCGGCAGTGCTTCAACCAGTGCTTCCACCAGTCCCCGTCAAACCACTGGCCGCCCTTCCGGCGGTCGGGAGTTCCTTCCAGTCTCTGCCGCAGCTTGCGGTTTCCACCGTCATGACCATGGCGGCGCCTGAAGCGATACAGACTCCCGAACCAGAGAGATCCTCTCCACCCGCCTCTGGCCGTGCAAGTGGCCGGACGCTGGGAGAAAGCCTCGCCACCTACACTGGATCGAAGATCACCATCGACCTCCAGAACACCGAGATCCGGGATTTCCTGCGGATCCTCGCAGACACCGGCAAACTCAATCTGGTGATGGATCCCGATGTGCAGGGCAACTTCGGGTTCAAGTTCACCGACACGCCATGGGATCAGGTCCTGGATGTGGTGCTGAAGAACGCCGGGCTTGGCAAAGAGATCCAGAATGGTGTCCTTCGCGTTGCGAAGACTGAAAAGCTTCAGAAAGAAGCGGAGGATCGGAAGAAGCTGGAGGAGACGAGGGCTCTGGCAGGCGAACTCCAGACCATCACCCGTCCCCTTTCCTACGCGAAGGTTTCTGAAGTTCAGAAGGTCCTGAAGGACGTTCTCACCAAGCGCGGCTCCGTCATCCTGGACGACCGCACCAACACCCTGATCATCACGGATCTGCCCCGCCGAATCGGGGTCATCGATGACCTGATCCAAACCTTGGATGTCCAGATTCAGCAGGTCCAGATCGAAGCCCGGATCGTGGAAGCCAACAAGAATTGGCAGCAACAGTTCGGCATCAAGTGGCCACAGGCCAATAGCGGCACCGCTGCCATCACGAGCACCGGCACTACCTCCACCAGCACACCGTGGGTCGGCAGTACGGCGCCCTTCTGGAATGGTGTGCAAGGTCTCAACCGCCCAGTCTCTGGTCAGTCGGCTGCGGTGGCATGGTCTCCGGGCAAGGACGGCTCGACCAGCATCGCAAATCCTGCGGGTGAGCTCTGGCTTTCCTTCATCAGCAACAGGTTCAGCATCAACGCGGTCCTGCAGGCCATGGAATCCGACGGCACCATCAAGATCGTGTCCTCGCCCAAGCTCGTGACCCAGAACAACAAGAAGGCCACTATTCTCAGCGGACAGAAGATCCCCTACCCGACCCAGCAGGGTGGCGCGGCCGGTGGTGCGATCACGGTGGCCTTCATCGATGCGAATCTGCAGCTGGATGTCACGCCCCAGATCACCAACGAGGGCACCATCATCATGGATCTGAAGGTGGAGAAGGCGGCAGCCGACTTCACACAGACGGTTCAGGGCACGCCCACCATCGATCGCAAGTCCATCGAGACTCAGGTGCTGGTGAGGGATGGCGGAACCGCCGTGCTGGGTGGTGTCTACATCACCAACTCCACCCTGCAGTCCACCGGTGTTCCCTTCCTCAAGAACCTGCCGCTCATCGGATTCCTGTTCCGGAACAACACCAAGCAGGAATCGAACATCGAGTTGCTGATTTTCATCACCCCGCGAATCCTGCGTCAATAGCAGAACCAGCCCAAAGGAAACGGCCCCGAGAGGGGCCGTTTCCTTTGTAGCAAGGAGAGGGGCCTAGCGGGGCATGGGCAGGGTGCGCACCAGGCGCTTGCAGCTGTTGCAGAGGATGGTGAAGTTGTCAGCCTGCTCGAAATGGTATTTGAAGCCGGGATCCTCATCGACCTTCTCCAGGCGACCGAACTGGTATTCGGCGATGCGCACGCTCTGGGGGGCGGTGAGGTCGGCGCCGCAGTGGGTGCAGGAAATGGCGGCCATGCTTGCTCCTCGGGTAAACAGGGAATCAGGAATGGAAGAGTTTCCAGAGCCCCCAGCTTAGCAGAGCCAGCACGGAAAGGCCGATGAAGACCCGCAGCAGCACCTTGCCGATCTGATATGCGACATAGATCACGAAGATTGTTATGAGGCCCCCGAGGATGAGCGTCGTAGTCGTCATGCCCGTCTCCCGAGGGAATTCCAGGCATGGAATCCCTGGCCAGCCTTCAAGCCGGTGAACCGTCCGTCCACCTTCGCCTGGAGCAGGGCCGGTGGACGGAATCGCTCCTCCCCCAAGGCCGTCAATCCTTCAGCGATGCGGAGTCGCAGATCCAGACCCACCCGGTCAGACAGTTCGAGCGGTCCAATCGGGTGTCCATAGCCCAGGGTCATGAGGGCGTCCAGGTCCTCTGCCGTCGCCACCCCCGTCTCCAGCAGCCGCATGGCCTCCAGGCCCTGCGCAAGGGCCATTCTGGCCGCCGCAAAGCCCGGTTGATCGCGAACCTGTACGACCCGCTTGTGAAGGGTGAAGGCCAGGCCTCTCGCCCGCTCCACCCAGCTTGCCCCTGTGCCTGAAGCAATGGCCATCTCCACGACCGCCATCTTGGCTACCGGCACGAACAGATGGAACCCCACCAGGCGCCCCACAAGTCCTGACCTGGTGGCGAGATCCGCTATCGGAAGTGAAGAGGTTCCGGACAGGAGAAGCAGATCAGGAGTTCCCCAGCGGCCAGCCAAGGCCAGTGCAGGAGTTTTGAGGTCGGGGTCCTCTGGAAGGGCCTCCAACAGAACAGAAATGCCCTCCAGGGCTGCGGCAGAGAACGGGGCGGCCTGGAGCCTGCCGAGGGCGCGATCCCTCGCCTCAGGGTCCATCTGGCCCTTGGCGCAGGACCGGTCCCAGCGCCGGTGAATTTCGTGCGCCCCCGCTTCGGCATGTTCCTGGTCCCGCCCGAGCAGCCAGGTTTCCAGTCCACATTCCGCAGCCCACTGGGCCGTGGATAATCCCAGAACTCCCGGGCCAAGGATCGCCAGCGGGCCCATCAACGCCACCTGCTTGAACCTAGGTGGAGCCACGGGACCAGATCCATCTCGAAGGGCCTTTCAGTCATGGATTCGAACCTCCCCCCGCTATGATGAACGGAAAGGGCCTCTCGTACGTCACTGCAACCCAGCCCCACTTGGGCCATCCCTAGCCATGCTCCTCGATTACGCTGCCATCACCCACCCGGGCAAAGTCCGGAAGAACAATGAAGACGCCTACCTGCTCAGCGCGCTGGATGGCGAAGAGCCCATCATCAACGGCCCGGCCGAGTCGCTGAAGGTGGGGGACTGCGGTCTCCTGGTGGCTGTGGCGGATGGTATGGGAGGGGCTGCGGCCGGTGAAATCGCCAGCAGAGAGGGCCTGGCTGCACTCGCATTGTCCCTTTTTGGCAACTGGGGCCACCCGGCGTCTCCCAGGGGTGGAGAGGCAGAACTCCTCAAGGTCATGGAGGCCGCTGTTGAGGAAGCCAGTGAGGCGGTGCGCCGCTATTCCGATGACGATCGCACGGTGAGGGGCATGGGCTCCACCCTGACCGCAGCTGTCATCTGGAATGCCTGCGCCTACCTGGCCCAGATCGGGGATTCCAGGGCCTATCTGCTGAGACAGGGAGCACTTCACCAAGTTACCGTGGACCAGACCCTCGTGAATGATCTGGTGACCCAGGGAACCCTCACGCTGGAACAGGCCCGTTCGCATCCCCAGCGCAACATGATCACTCAGGCTCTGGGTTCACCGCAGCCCTTGAATGTGGTCCTGTCACGCCTCCTGCTGCGCAGGGGCGACCGGCTGCTCTTCTGCTCGGATGGGCTGCATGGCGAAGTGGCCGATGCCACCCTCCAGAATGTGCTGAACCAGGGTCTTGATCCCAAGGCCAGCCTCGAGTTGCTGCTCGGCGAAGCCCTTACCCACGGTGGCCGTGACAATATCACCGGTGTGCTTCTGACCTTCGACGATCCGGGTCTGCCCTTGCCGTCCGGGGAGGAAGTCCTCAATTCAGTGCATCCTGAACCAACTCCTCAGACGCACGGGATCTGGGGACGGTTATTCAGGTATTTTGGAGGCGGCGCCTCATGAGCATCCTGCAGGGGGCTGTGTCCCTCAAACGCTTTCTGGTCATGGGCCCCGTGCCCGATGGAAAGGATCTCCAGGCGGGCCTGGAGCAGGACCAGTTCCGGCCCTTCCAGGATGGGCTGGAGGAAGAGCGCGTGGGCTGGTGCGACTGGCGCAATCCGCTCATCACGCCGCCGGACGAGCACTGGGTCAGCCAGGAACGGTTCGCGGTCTTCGGCCTGCGCATCGACACCCGCCGGGTGCCGCCCACGCTCCTGAAGGCCCATGTGGACCTCCGGCTCCAGGCTCTGCAGAAGGACAAGGACCTAGCCTTCATTGGCAAGGAGGCCCGCATCTCCCTGGCGGACGAAGTGAAAGTCGAACTGCTGCGCAAGGTGCTGCCCTCGCCCAGGATCCTCGAGGTGGCCTGGGATTTGAAGGGCGGGATCCTCTGGACCACGGCCTCGTCGAGCAAGGCTCAGGGCATCCTCACGAGCCTGTTCATCAAGTCCTTTGGTTGCGAAATCCATCCCCTGGGGCCGTTGCTGCTGTCGGGTCGGCTCTGTCCAGATCTCTCCGTGGAATCGCTGCTGGCCCTGGATCCGCTGGATCTCGAACTCGAGGAGGTTTGAGGTGAAGCCTCTTGAACTCATGGAGCAGGGCCGCTTCCTAGGGGAGGAATTCCTGCTCTGGCTCTGGATGCGCAGCATGACCGAAGGGGGTGCCAGCGGAGAGGCTGGCGACGGTTCGGGCTGCTTCGTGGACGATGCCATCCAATTGGTTTCGGAGCGCGGAGAAGTGAAGGAGATCTCCCTCCGGAAGGGCAATCCCGCGGAAAGCCGCGAAGCCTTCGAGGCCCTCAGCCGCGGTATGCGTCCAGCCAAGGTGAAGCTGCGCATCCTTTCCGGCGACCTGGAGTGGGTGTTCACTTTGAACGCCACCACACTTGATATGGGTGCCCTGAAATTGCCTCCCAGCACCGGCAAGACACCCCACGAACGGCTGCATGACCGCATCTTCCTGCTGGAGGAGGGCGCCGGGCATCTCGAACGCCGCTTGAAGCGGTTCCTGCATGAACGGTCGAGCGGGACAGAGAGTCTGCAGGTATCCATGTGCGCTTGGGTACGAGCGGGCCGCACCGGCGAGTCCCTTTCCACCGACGAGGTCCCTTGGGAGGCCTGAGCCCATTCCCACGAGCAGGCTTGAGCCTCCTGCTGCTGCCGGCGGCGCTTGCAGCGCCGGCAACTCAGGATCCAGCCCCTGTGCTGGTCCAGGTTCGCACCCCCGAGGGCCGATCCATCCTTCTCCGACTCCAGTTCCGGAAGGGGCTCAGCGCAGAAGGGACGGGCCTTTCAAAGGCCTTCCTGGCCAAAGGCGCGGATCCCGCTGCCTGGGTGCCCTTTGAAAGCCTCACCGCCGAAGGCAAGCGCTGGGCCCTGGCTGCGCTGTTCCCGGAGGACCAGTGGGGACCGGAAGAGGTCCGGCATAAGATTCGCTTTCCTGAAGTCGAATCGGTCTGGACCTTGGCGGCACTCTTCACGGGCCATGGGCAGAACTACGACAAGGTGATGGCTGAGAATCCCGACCTGCCCGAGAAACTGCAGGCGGGTGACACTTGGCGCATTCCCCGCGGGCTGCTGTCGGCGGACCTGGGGGGCACTGGCCACCGGCCGGAGCGCACCCGACCCGAGGATGACCTGGATGATGAGGCCCGCGTAGCGGCCTACCGCAATCTGCTGTCCTTTGGCGACGACGCCCAGGGCAAGTACGCGGCCTACCGCATGCGCAAGGGCGAAGCCCTGTACTCGAGCGTGGTGATCCGCTACACGGATCGGGTGGATCCCAAGGGTGTGAATGAACTGGCGGTACTAATCGCTCAGCGCAGCGGCATTGCGGACGTGCGCGGCATCCTGCCCGGTCAGCTCATCAAGATCCCCGTGACCATTCTGGCGGACCCCTTCCAATCCGAAGGCAGTTCAGGGCTGGCCGAGGAACGGGAGATCCGGGCCGAGGTGCGACGGACCGCACGGGTGGAAGCGGGTCCGAAACTCAAAGGCGTGCGGATCGTCCTCGACGCGGGCCACGGTGGCGTGGATTCCGGAGCCCGGGCCAATGGCATCTGGGAGTCGGACTTCGTCTATGACATCGCCATGCGGGTACGCCGCCTTCTTGAACAGGAAACGGATGCCCAGGTGAGCAGCACCATCCGCTATCCAGGCCTCGGTTTCAGGAGCCGCGAGGAGATCGGTTCGCCCAGCCGGGCCGCCGAGATCCTCACTACACCGCCCTTCGCCGTGGATGGTGAAAGCCCGTCGGCGGTGAGTGTCCATCTCCGCTGGGTCCTGGCCAACGATCTCTTCGCCTCCTTCCGGAAGGCAAAAGGGGAGGCACAGAAGACGCTGTTCCTGAGCTTCCACGCTGACAGCCTGCATCCCTCGGCCCGGGGCTCGATGATCTACGTGCCAGGAGCCTCGCTCGTACCCACTTCCTTCGCTCTTGGAGGTTCCAAGACTGGGCATGTGACCGAGGCGAGGCATTCCTCCCGGGTATCCTTCACCGGCAGGGAGAAGTTGCAGGGCGAGGCCCGCAGCCGCCAGTTCTCCGAGGCCCTGCTGCAGGCCTTGAGGAAAGACCGCATCCCAATCCACGCCAACCGCCCCATCCGCAACGTGATCTACCGGGGCGGGGGGAAGTGGGTGCCCGCGGTCATCCGTTACAGCACCGGCGCCACCAAGGCCCTCATTGAGGTGGCCAACCTGACCAACGAGGACGATGCCGCGAATCTGAAGGATCCTGATTTCCGGGAGCGGTATGCCGCTGCGGTGGTGAACGCGATCCGGGCGTACTATCGGAAATAGTGGGTGGCGCTGCTGCGCAAAGGTGCCCTTTGCGCAGGTGGGAAAAGCGTCAGAATGGGGGCGGAGGGCCCATGCGGGTGCTGCTTGCTGTGGTGCTGCTGCTCACCGGGTTTGGCTGCCGGAAGCCTGAGCCTGTGGCGCCGCCCCAGGCGCGGCTCATCGTGCGGTTCCTGGATCGTGATGCGGTAATGGATATGGCAGTGGTGCCCTCTCAAGAACGGTGGCGGCTGATGAACGCAGGGGAGTGGGAGCCCCTGGAGGTCCGCTGGAAGCAGGGTGCGCCGCGTATCGGGGCCGCCGTGGTGGGGCGCACGGCCCCCGATTGGGTGCTCCTGGAGGATCCTGCCTGGGATGTCCACCGCGTCGTCATGCGCGGCCCGGGCCCCGAGGAACTCGAACAGAGGAACCAGCGCATGGATCCTGATGAGCAGGGCGCCCTGGCCCTCCTCGGCCTGCTGTGGGCGCTGAGTTGGGTGCGGCGGTGATGCCATAGAGCGTGTCTTAAAATTCCCGCGAGTCGCGACGGCGGCCAGCCGCGCGATCCAACCAGGAATCGCGCGCAGGGCGATGCGGGACATCGTTCAAGCGCGGTGACGCCGCTGGGCACGCGGCTGGCCCCGTCCCCTTGGGCTGGGGCGGCGGGCTTCTCCTGGCGTCGTCCAGGGCCCTCAACATGGAACCACCATGCCAGCGGGCCCTAGTCCTCGCCATGCTCGCCCGGCGCTCCCAGCGCGACTCGTGGGAATTTTAAGACACGCTCTTAGCCACTCAAGGCGCCAGGTCCGTTAGAATGACCCTTTGTGAGCCTGCTTTCCTGGCCAGGTTGCGACCCCTGAGGCACCCATGACGACAAATCCCCTGGTGGGCATCCTGATGGGCTCCAAATCCGACTGGGAGACGATGCAGCACGCTGCGCTCACACTGAAGGCGCTGGGTGTGCCCTGCGAGGCTCACGTGGCCAGCGCGCATCGGACCCCTGGAAAAGTGGTGGAATTCTGCCAGCGCGCCGAAGAACGGGGCCTCAAGGTGATCATCGCCGCCGCGGGTGGTGCGGCCCACCTAGCTGGAGTCTGCGCCAGCAAGACCCACCTCCCGGTGCTCGGTGTCCCCATGGAGGGCTGGGCCACAGGTGGCTTGGACGCACTGCTATCGACCGTGCAGATGCCCGCCGGCATTCCTGTCGGCACCCTCGCCATCGGCAAGGCTGGCGCCATCAACGCCGCCCTGCTGGCAGCCTCGATCCTTTCTCTCGGTGACCCCGGCCTGCGCGAACGCTACCTCTCCTACCGCCAGGCCCAAACGGATAAGGCCCTGGGAGATGACGATCTGGAGATGCCCTGAGTCCCTGTCAGATGCATTCTTTGGGTATCCGCACGCAGTCCAACAGACCGAGACTCAGACATGGATTCCGTACACCTCATCACGCTATCGGACCGGGCCTCCAGGGGCGAATACCAGGACCAGTCCACGCCTTTGCTGGCCTCCTGGCTGAAAGGGCAGGGCGTGAAGGCCGTGACCTCCGCCCTCATGCCGGATGATCCAGCCCTCCTGGAGCAGGATCTCCGTGCGATGGTGGCAAGCGGCGCCCCCCTGGTGCTCACCTGCGGTGGCACGGGGTTCGGTTCCAGGGACACGACACCCGAGGCCACGCGTCGCGTCATCGAGCGTGAGGCTCCGGGCATCTGCGAACTGATCCGCGCCCGGGGCGGCCATCCCCTGGCCTTCGCCAGCCGCGCTGTCTGCGGTATCGCTGGGCGTACGGTGATCCTGAACCTGTCAGGCCGCCCTGCGGCCGCGCTCGAGCAGATCCAGCTGGCCTGGCCTCTGCTGGCTCACGCCATAGCCGTCCTCCGCAAGGAAGGCGAGGCGGGGGGACCCTGCACGTGAGGATCTGGGCCCGCATCAACCATGTAGGGTGGGTCCACCTTTGGCGCCACCGGGAGGACTTCGATAATGCCGAGCCCTCGGCCCACTTCATCAATAGCCGCACCGATCCCCGCTGGCTGGAGACCTCCCTGAGCCCTGAACAACGTCGTAGGCTGGAGGCGGGGGAACTGGTCGAGCTGGAGGATCCGGGCTATTTTATTGACGAAGCGTGAAAGGCAATCACCGTCACGGGCTTCAGATCATGCAGGACAAGTTCAAACCTGGACGGAATTGTTGACCGCGGCTTCCAGTCGCTGGAACAGGGTCAACAGGGCGCAGCTGAGCCAAAGGTTCAGGACGCCGCCGAGCAGGTTGAAGACCCAGAAAGCGGGGTGCTTCAGGCGGAGGAGAGCGCTCGGTCCCAGGTCGGGGTCCGTGGCGGGCAGGAGGTGGTCCAGGGCCCAGCTGGCACTGATCTGGTAGACCAGGGCCACCAGGATCATGGCAAGGACGGCCTGGACGATCCGGGGCCAGTGGCGGGCCATGGCGGTCTGGCTCCACCGCAGGGCAGGCAGCAGGCCCTCGCCCCGGAGCAGCATCCGCATGGGCGCCCAGCCGAACAGGAAGAGGACGGCGATGCCTGGCACCAGGAACATCAACAGGCCCAGGCCGATGGCCAGGCTGAGGCCAAGGCGGGTAAGGAAGGCCCGCAGCCAGCGGGCATCGAAGGCCTCGCTCCAGTTGGCTGCGGGGTTCGATGGGGTATTCAAGCCTTCCGCATCCAGCTGGGCCTGCAGGCGGGGGATGAAATACATCTCCAAGGGGAGCAGGCCAGCGAACCCGAAGATGGACTGGAAAACCAGACTCGGAGCAGCACCGGCAGCCAGTTCCAGGGCCGGGCCCAGCTGGGCCAGAGCCGTGGCCAGCAAGGCAAGACCCAGTGACAGAAGCGGGTGGCGACGGAGGAGGGAGATGCCCTCGCGGAGGGATCCAAGGTGGGAGGGCTGGGGCACGCGCATCCTTCCAGCCTAACTTGGTCCCGAAGAGCGCCTAACAAATCCCGATGATGCCGCGATGGAGCCATGCGGGATGCACCGCAAGGAAGGGCCCGCAGGGCGATGCGGGACATCGTTCAAGGGACCTCACGCAGCGGGGCGCCCGCTTGGCTCCATCCCTCCGGGCGAGGGGCGGTGGGCGTCGTGATGCAGCGTCACGTTCGTCGCACGTAGTACCCGCTACGCTTTGACTCACGTTCCTTGCCTCGCTCGCCCGGCACCCCTCGCGCGGCGTCGTGGGGTTTTGCTAGACGCTCTGAGCTATCATCATCAGCATCATGTCCTATGAAGCTCCCTGCCTCCTGGTGGCCAGCCCCTCCCTCCTGGATCCCAATTTCCTGCACAGCGTCGTGCTGATCGTCGAACACGATGAAGAGGGAGCCCTGGGGCTGGTCCTCAATCGGCCGCTCCCAATCTCGCTTGCCCAGGTATGCGAGGAGGGCAGCATGAACTATCGCGGAGCCGACGAAGCTACAGCCTGGCGGGGTGGTCCCGTGGATCCCCAACGCGGCATCCTGCTGGTCCAGGGGGGCCTTCCCGAGGAAGAGGACACGGTGGTGGATCTCACGCATTTCGTGAGCCACCGCAAGGATCTGCTCGAGGCCCTGCTGGGGGACCCGGCGGCCCGGTATCGGCTCTTCCTCGGCTATGCGGGCTGGGGGTCCGGCCAGTTGGACCAGGAACTGGAACTGGGCGCCTGGACACGCCGCAACCTGGTGTCCGAATGGCTGATGCACCCTGATCCCACGGGGCTTTGGCAGGCGGCGCTAGGCAGTGGTGCCAATGGGTGACGCCAAGGCCACTTCGCCGGCCCAGTTATATCGGCATCAGTTTTTTTTATATTTTAATTCAAAACATATGAAACGTTAATTTTTCCGACAAAATCAGAGGATCCACGAGAGGTTCTGCCGGAGGATCCGATGACCTGGAAGCGAACGCTATGTTGTGTGGCCGCCCTCGGCACGGGGCTTCCGCTCCTGGCCCAGGGTCCCGGTCCGGTGAATGATTCCGGGGCCACCGCGTGGATGCTGACCTCCACCACCCTGGTGCTGCTGATGGTCCCGGGTCTGGCGATGTTCTACGGGGGGCTGGTCCGCACCAAGAACGTGCTCGGCACGATGATGCACTCCTTCGCGGCCATGGCCGTGGTGGGCGTCCTGTGGGCAGTGCTGGGCTACGCCCTCGCCTTCGGACCCAATGCGCTGGGCGGGCTCATCGGCTGGAGTCGCGGTCTGCTCCTCCTCCGCAGCATCGACCACACCATCCTTCCGGCCGGTGTTCCGGAATACGCCTTCGCCATGTTCCAGGGCAAGTTCGCCATCATCACGCCGGCGCTGATCGCCGGGGCGGTGGCTGAGCGGATCTCCTTCCGTGGCTGGGTGGTCTTCATCACGCTTTGGGTGGTCTTTGTCTATTGCCCGCTCTGCCACTGGGTGTGGGCCTCGGATGGCTACTTCTTCAACCTGGGTGCCAAGGGGGCCATTGATTTCGCAGGCGGCACCGTCGTCCACATCTCCTCCGGCGTGGCTGGTCTTGCCTTGGCGCTGTTCCTGGGGGCCCGGCATGGGTATCCCAAGACTGCCATGGCCCCCAACAACCTCACCTTCACCCTCATCGGTGCGGGCCTGCTCTGGGTGGGCTGGTTCGGCTTCAACGCAGGCTCTTCCATCGCCTCGAACCTGGAGACGGCTCGAGCCTTGACTGTCACCCAGGTCGCGGCTGCCACCGGGGCGCTCACCTGGGTCCTCATCGAGACAATCCGGGACGACAAGCCGACCAGCCTCGGCATGGCCTCTGGGATCCTGGCGGGTCTGGTGGTCATTACGCCGGCGGCCGGAGTCGTGCAGGTAGGCGGGGCCATCGCCCTCGGGATCATCGCCGCCTGCTGCTGCTTTGGCATGATCCTGCTGAAGAACCGGCTGGGCTACGATGATTCCCTGGACGCCTTCGGCATTCATGGCACCGGCGGCATCGTCGGCGCCCTGGGGCTCACCTTCTTCATCCGCGATTCCTGGTGGACCGAGGCCGCGGCCAAGGCCCCGGGCTGGGGCATCTTCTCCCAGTTGAAGGTGCAGGCCTTCGCAGTGGGTACCACCATCGCCTTCTCGGTCTGCATGACGCTCCTCATCGCCTACCTGGTGGAGAAATTCATCGGCCTCCGCGTGAGCGAGGCCGTGGAGAAGACTGGTCTCGACCATGACCTCCATGGCGAACGGGCCTACGGCCTGAACAACCTGAATTAAGGGGAACTCATGAAGCTGATCACCGCCATCATCCCCGAAGAAAAGCTCGACGAGGTCCGCGAGGCCCTGATCGAAGCCGAGATCGAGCGCATCACGGTGCTGCGGGTCAGCGGCCATGGACGCCAGCAGGAAATCGTCATCCAGCGCGGCAAGAAGGTGGTGCCCAACCTGATCCCCAAGGTGCAGATCACCATTGCCTGCAACGATGCCTTCGAGGACATCACCGTGGACACCATCATCCGCACGGCCAGGCATGGTGGCGGCGAGGTGGGCGACGGGAAGATTTTCGTCCAGGACCTCAAGGAATGCATCCGCATCCGCACGGGCGAACGGGGCGGGCAGGCCATCTGATCGGATCGTCCAGATTATTGGAGCCTCCGGTCATCTGGATCTCAGCTAGGCTCGCAGGATGCGCAGCATCGTGTGGTTCCGGGGCAAGGACCTGCGGGTGGCCGACCACGGGCCCCTGGCTGAGGCCGCGGCTTGCGGCGAGGTGCTCCCGATTTTCGTGCTGGATCCCTATTTCTTCGAGCCCGCCGCGGCCCAGCGATTGCCCCACCGCATGCAGTTCCTTCTCCAGTCGCTGAGGGAACTGGAGGGCTGCCTGGCTGGACTGGGTTCCCGTCTCCTGGTGGTGGCGGGACGAAGCGTCGATGTGGTCCCGCGTCTGGCCGCACGTTGGAACGCCGATCGGGTGGTAGCCCACCGTTGGGTGGAACCCTTCGGCCGGGAGCGGGACCGCCGAGTGGTTGAGACCCTGAGCCGCAATGGCGTCGCGTTCCAGCTATTCGAAGGCGAGACCCTGCTGCCGCCGGGATCCGTGCGGAATGGGCAGGGCCGGATGTTCCGCATGTTCACGCCCTTCGCCCGGGCTGCCGGCGCAAGGCTGGACCTGGGGCCGGTCCGGGCCCCGCTCCGCTCGCTGCCACCGCCCCCCGCGGCCCTGGTGTTGGATACCATTCCCATTCCAACCATTGAGGACTTGGGCCTGGTTCCCAATCCGGGCCTTCAGCTGGGTGGAGAGAGGGCTGCGCAGGCGCGGTTGCAGGCTTTCCTGGGAGGACCCATCTCATACTATGCCGTGGACCGGGACCGCATGGACCGGCCCGGCACTTCGCGCCTGAGCGCCGACCTGAAGTTCGGCACCCTTTCGGTGCGGACGGTCTGGCAGGCCGCAGCCGGGTCCGGATCGGGTGAATCCCGGCGGCGCTACCTTGGGGAACTCCTGTGGCGCGAGTTCAGTCATCACCTATTGTGGGAGTGGCCGGACCTGTTGGAGCATCCTTTCCGCAGCGAGTTCCAGGGCTTCCCCTGGCGCTCGGATGAACTGGCCTGGCGGGCCTGGACCGAAGGCCGCACCGGCTACCCCGTGGTGGACGCTGCGGCCCGGCAGCTGAAGGCCGAAGGCTTCGTCCACAACCGGGCCCGGATGGTGGCAGCCAGTTTCCTCACCAAGCACCTGCTCTTGGACTACCGACACGGCGAAGCCCACTACCAGCAGTGGCTCACCGACGGGGACTGGGCACAGAACAACATGGGCTGGCAGTGGAGCGCGGGCTGCGGCTGCGATGCCCAGCCCTGGTTCCGGATCTTCAACCCAGTGTCCCAGAGTCTGAAATTCGATCCTGACGGCAACTACGTGAAGCGCTGGCTGCCTGAATTGGAATGCTGCCCTACCACCTACATCCACGAGCCATGGAAAGCGCCCAAAGCGCTGCGGGCTCGCCTCGACTATCCCCAGCCCATCGTGGAGCATGCACTGGCACGGGAACGGTTCCTGGCAACCGCGAAAGGTCATCTGAGACGGGGGTCCCTCTGATAGAGTGGAGGACAGAATATTTCTATCCCTTCTGATTTGACGACTTATGAGTAGCCCATGCATACCATCTCCTTCGACGGCAAGACCTCAGGCAAGGCAGAGTGCGACCGTGAGACGGCGCTCCTGGCCGCCAGCACCAAGGCAGCGGTCCCGCTGCCCCACCGCTGCGGGGGGCATGCCCGCTGCGGCACCTGTATCGTCACGGTCGCCGAAGGTGCGGACCAGCTCAGCGAAATGGGCACCGCCGAGGCCCATGTCCTGAAAGCGCTGAAGGCGAACCCCGATCAGCGCCTCGCCTGCCAGACCTGGGCCCGGGGCGATGTGAGCGTGACCTACTGACCGGGCCGGTCTCCGGCCCAAACCTACACCAGCCGTCGCCCTTCCATGGCCCTGTCGAGGGTGAGTTCATCGGCGTACTCAAGGTCGCTGCCGATCGGCAGGCCCAGGCCGATGCGGGTGGTGCGGACGCCGATGGGTTCGAGCATGCGGGCCAGCCAGCTGGCAGTGGCTTCGCCGTCCACGGTGGGATTGGTGGCCAGGATGACCTCCTGGATGGCGTGGTCCTCCAGGCGCTTCAGCAGCTCGCGAATCCGCAATTGGTCCGGGCCCACGCCGCGCAGGGGCGAGATCAGGCCTCCCAGCACGTGGTAGCGGCCCCGGAAATGGCCGCTACGCTCGAAACTGAGCACATTGGAGGCCTCGGCTACGATGACCAGGCAACTTGGATCCCGGCGGGAATCTAGGCAGATGGGGCAGGTGGGCTGGTCCGTGAAGGCGCCGCACACCCCGCAGAAGCCGACCTTGTCGGCGGCCTGATGGAGTTGGTTGGCCAAATGGGTCATGGCCTCGGGCCCTTCCTTCAGCAGGTGTAGGGCCATGCGCTGGGCGGACTTGGCGCCCACGCCCGGCATCTTCTGGAGGCTTTCGACCACGGCCTCGAGCGGCGGCGGCAGCTTCATGAATTTGCTCCTATAGCCCCAGGCCCGGCAGGTTGAGGCCCGCGCCCATGCCGCCCATCTGCTTCTTCATGGTCTCGTCGACTTTGATGGCGGCATCGCGGAAGGCCGCCAACAGCAGATCCTCAAGCATGGAAGGATCCTCCGGGTCCATGGCGTCCTTGCCGATGGAGAGGCCCATCAGCTCCTTGGAGCCATTGAGCGTGACTTTCACCAGCTCCCCGCCGGCGGTGCCTTCGACGCGCAGGTTGGCCTGGGTCTCCGCCAGCTTGGCCTGCATCTGCTGGGCCTGTTTCATCAAGTAGCGCATGTCCATGGGATCAGCCTCCGGGAGGGATGTCGTGGGGGGTGGTTTTCGTCGGGTGAAGGTGGGGAAGATGGGGCCAATGGATGCGGCGCAGGCGCTTCGCCAGCCATAGCATGAAGAAGTATCCAATGGGCAGGGCCAGCAGAGCGCAAAGGGTACCGCCGATGAGGTAGGACTTCAGGACGGGACGCAGCATAGTGGTCATGGCCTCGAAGCCATCCCAGGTCAGGAAGCTCCTCCAGCCGATCTCATGCCATTGGACATCAGCCAGATGCTGATTATGAGTGGTACCGCGGACCACGCGCCCCACCCAGACGCTGGCGGTGGCGATGGGAACCATGGTCCAGGGGTTATTGATGAGCATGGCCATGATCATCAGGGGACGGTGCAGGCGCCGGAAGATCAGACAGAAGAAGAACACCATGCCGGTATGGAGGCCCAGGAGTGGGTTCCAGGCCACAGAGAACCCCAGACAGAAGCTCCAGGCCAGCTGCTCGGGGCTCAGTTCCGGATGCAGGATGTGGGCCTTCAGGCGATTCCAGATGCCCTTGGGTGGTCCCGGCGGAACGGGCGGGGGAACGAAAGGCGCGGAGGGATCAGTCATGGGCGAAGTGGTCGAATCCAAGGTCCGGCAGGGCGCGCGTTCCACTTTCATCATAGACGAGCAGGGGCGCCGATCCTGGGCCCACGACCAAGCCTACGGGAATGAGGGCCTGGCCAAGCCGATGTTCCAGTTCCGCCTGCGGTAGGGAGGTTCCGAAGCAGCGCGCGTAATCCTCACCGCCGCGAAGGGCATCCGCGTCCAGTCCAGGGTCCACAAGGATGCTCAGCGCGGAGGCTTCCGCCAGATTGCGAAGATCACGGCTGAGCCCATCGGAGAGATCGAGGCAGGCGTGGACCTCGGGGATGGCTGCCAACCTCAACCCCAGGCCGAGGTTGGGCTTCGGGTCCAGGTGGGCCTCCAGGTCGGGGTCAGGCCGGGCAGGATCCCAGCGCTGTCCTGCCTGCAGCTTCCGCAGGCCGCGCAGGCTCGCGCCCGGGCGCTGGTCCACGAAGACCCGATCGCCGACCCTCAGGCCATCGCGCCGCAGCCACCTGGATGCGAATCCGAAGGCCGTGAGGCCCAGGCCCAGGCCCGAGGGACGGCCCACGGTATCGCCGCCGAGCACTTGGACTCGGGCCTGCCGGGAGGCTAGGGCCAGGCTCTCCAGGAAGGTGTCAAGCCAGGGTCCGTCGATCTCGGGGCCCAGGGCAAGGGTGAGGGTGAAACCGAAGGGCTGGGCCCCGGAGGCGTCGAGGTCCGACAGGTTCACCGTCAGCAGCTTACGGGCCAGCAGGTCCGGGGGATGCCAGCCCAGGCGGAAGTGCTGGTCCGATTCCATGAGGTCCGCGCTGACCAGCAGGGTCTGCCCCGTGGGCGCGGGGGGCAGGGCGCCGCAGTCGTCCAGAAGGCCAGCCCCGCCGGGCAGCAGAGCCCGGATCCGGGCGAGCACTCCTGCCTCTTGCAACCTCATGGGCGGACCTCCGTCACAAGTCCAGTCTCCCATGGCCCAGGAGGCGAGGCGATGCTTGGTCCCGGGCGGCAGCGATGCTAGGTTGGTTAGGTACGCCCATGCCGGGCCCCAATTGAATCTCTAGGAGACGACCATGGCCATCACCAAAGTCTGGATCGACGAAGGCTGCATCGTGTGCAACGCCTGCGAGGCCGAGTGCCCCGAAGTGTTCAAGGTCACTGACACCAGCTGCAACGTCAATGGCTCCGTGCGCGAAGATGGCGTGGACAACGAGAACAGGGACGAACAGAGCCCCCTGTCGGGCAGCAACGGCTCGGATATGGAGGCTGCCATCGAGGCCGCCGCCGCCAGTTGCCCTGTGGAAGTCATCAAGTTCGAGAAGGCCTGAAACGGGCCTCAGGCCCCAGGCTCCAGGAACTATGAGAAAAGGGCGCCATTTGGCGCCCTTTTCTTACAGAAGCCAGGAGCCTGAAGCCTGCAGCCTATTCCTTCAGCCCCACATTCACTTCGAACTCGCCGAAATCAGTCTTGAAGGGGATGGCGATGCAGGGGATGTCGCCGCTGCGGCTGATCCTGTGGCCCTTGCCGATGACGACGGTGGGCACGGAGATGGACAGGCTGAACCCGTCCTGGATCAACAGGCGCCGGGCGTCGCCCACCACGATGTTGCCGATCTCGCCGATGGCATCCTCCACGCTCCTGTCCATGGTGGCGATCTCCTCCATAAGCATGTTGCTGGCGATGCGGCAGGCCAGTTCCGTCGGGAAGCTGAGGATGATGGAGCCCGACGTGTCCCCGGTGATGCCGATGATGGCGGAGATGTCGTAGGTGGTGATGAGGTCCTCCTTTACGGACAGACCTACCTTCTCGGCGGTGATGGTGGCCATCATCTCCAGGCTGCGGAGGGTGGACTCGATGAAGGGATTGATAAAGGCGACGTTCATAAGACCCCAAGCGAAGTGGCTGGTGGTCCTTTCGGCCGGCGCCGGGTCAGCCATGACTTCTGGCATTGAGGGCCCCAGAATTCTAATACATGCATTGGGTGCATCGCGTCACCATGGACCTTCACCCCGGAGACGTCCATGCTTACGCGCCTGCAGGCCGAGCTGAAAACCGCCATGCTGGCCAGGGATGCCTCCCGGACCCAGGTGCTCCGGATGGCTCTCGCCGCCTACAAGAACGAAGCCGTGGCCAAGGGGTTGGGGCCCCAGGGAACCCTTTCGGAAGCGGATGCCGTGGCTGTCTTCAAGCGCCTGGTGAAATCCCGGGAGGATAGCGTGGCCCAATTCGAGAAGGTGGGTCAGATGGACCGGGCAGCCCAGGAGCTGGCTGAGATCGAGTTCCTGAAACCCTACCTTCCGGCCCTGCTCAAGGGCCCGGCTCTGGAGGCCGCCGTGAGGGCCGCCATCGCCCAGAGTGGGGCCACGGCGAAGAAGGACATGGGTCTCGTGATGAAGGCCCTGCAAGCTGCCCACGGCCCCGCCATCGACGGGAAAGCCGCGAGCGCACTGGTTCAGAGCCTCCTGGGGTAGACTCAAAGGTTTGAGGATACTCGTCCATGAAGCAGTCCAAGCTACTGATCCAGACCCTGCGGGAAGTGCCCCGGGACGCCGATGTGGTGAGCCAGCAGCTCATGATGCGGGCCGGCATGATCCAGAAAGTCGCCTCGGGCATTTACAGCTACCTGCCCCTGGCCTTCCGGAGCATCCGCAAGTTCGAGGCGATCGTCCGTGAGGAACTGGCCAAGGATGGCTGCCAGGAACTGCTGATGCCCGCCGTGCTGCCCGCCGAGCTGTGGCAGGAGAGCGGGCGCTGGAAGTTCTACGGCGATGAACTGCTCCGGTTCTGCGACCGCAAGGCCAAGGCCGATCTCGCTGAGCGCCGCAGGCGGGGCGAGACTCCTGACGAGCGGGAGTTCTACAACTTCTGTCTGGGGCCCACCCACGAGGAAGTGATCACGGACATCGTCCGCAAAAACGTGCGCAGCTACAAGCAGCTGCCCATGAACCTCTTCCAGGTGCAGACCAAGTTCCGCGATGAGCGCCGCCCCCGCTTCGGCCTCATGCGGGGCCGCGAATTCACCATGAAGGACGGCTACTCCTTCCATGCGGACGACGCCTGCGCGGATCGCGGCTACTGGGCCATGTACAACGCCTACAACCGGATCTTCTCCCGCCTGGGCGTGAAATTCCGGCCCGTGGAGGCCGACAGCGGCGCCATCGGCGGCAGCTTCACCCACGAATTCCATGTGCTGGCAGGCAGCGGCGAGGACGCCATCCTCAGCTGCGATGCGTGTGATTACACGTCGAACATCGAGAAGACTGAGGCGCCGGCGCTTCGCGCTGGCGTTAACGAAGCCCCGATGGGGCTTCGCAAGGACCATTTCTGCACGCCGGGTGTCGTGGGCCAGGTGGAGCAGGCGGCGGGGATGAAGGATGCGGAGCATGACGGCATGCCCATCACGCAGACCAGCAAATTCTTCCTCTACCGGGTCACCTTCGCGGATGGCAGCACCAGGCTGGTCGGAGCTGTCCTCCGGGGCGACCATGAGATCAACCCTGTGAAGGTGAAGAACCTCATCGGTGCGGCGGATATGGAGTTGCTGCCCCTGGACGAGGCGGAAGTCTTCACGGGGGCGAAGACCGGATTCATGGGTCCCGTGGGCCTTAAGGACGTCCAGATGGTGGTGGATCGCAGCCTCGAAGGCGGCGTCAACTTCACCTGTGGTGCCAACCGTACGGACTACCACCATTTCGGTCTGGATCCCGCCCGTGACCTCCCAGGCTGCACTTACGCGGATCTCCGCATGGCCGCAGAAAACGACGTCTGCACGCGTTGTGGAAAGGGGCGGTACCAAGCATTCCGAGGCATCGAGGTAGGCCAGGTCTTCAAGCTCGGCATCAAGTATTCAAAAGCCATGTCCTGCACATTCCTCGACGAGCAGGGCAAAGAGAATCCAATGGTCATGGGCTGCTACGGCATCGGCATCACTCGGACCGTGGCGGCGGCTGTCGAGCAGAATTACGATGCGGATGGCATCATCTGGCCCTGGCCCATCGCGCCCTACCAGGTGCATGTGGTCTGCCTGGATCCCGGCAGCAAGGAAGTCTTGGGCGTGGCCAGCCTGATCGAGAAGGACCTTGAGGATGCGGGGTTCGAAGTGCTACATGACGATCGCGAAGGACTGAGTCCTGGCGCCAAGTTCAAGGATGCCGATCTGCTGGGTTTCCCACTGCGCATCACCGTGGGCGCCAAGGGGCTGAAGGAGGGCATGGTGGAACTGCGCGACCGGCGCACCAAGCAGGTCGTCAAATTCAGGCCTGAGGCCGCCGTCGGGGAGGTCTCCGTGGCCCGGGACCGCATCATGCAGGAGCTGGAAACGGCAGGGGGGCGCTAGGGCCTCCCTTCAGATTGGGGTGCGGCCGCGCAAGTGGCGCCGCCCAAGCGAGACAAGGAGAACGACGATGGCGATAGCGGCACTATCGGCGAGGAGTTCGACGCGGAATCGCGCAGGGCGCCGCCACTTGCCCTCCGGGACGTGGCCAGCCGCACCCCTGGCGGCGTTGCCGGCCCTGGCTCGGGGCTACGACCCTCGGGGCTCTGCCCCCGCCATCGGCTGCGCCGATGCGGCCCAATTCGCTGCGCGAATGGTGAATGATGTCCCGCATCGCCCCACGGCCGTCGCCTTCTCGGTATCGCCTACGGCGATACACGAGACGTACAGACATCTGCCAGAGGCACGGCTGGCCGGCGTCGCGGCTCACATCCAATTTGAAGGGAGGCCCTAATGGCAGAAGGCCGGGTCCATCTCACCACCTTCATCGAGGGAGTACTGGTCCACGGCCAGCAGACGCCCTTCGTCCTGCTGGTGCCCTCGCCCCATAGCCCCCACCGGGGCCTTCTCATGCCCGCCCAGATCCCCTGGTCGCCGGGCTTCCTGCCGACCTCGCTGCTCAACGCGCAGATCGAGGCAGCCTGGGGCATGCCCTTCCGCTTCGTGGACAACTCCGTCCTGCCTGTGGTGTTCGACGAACGCACCAGCCGGCTGCCGACCCCATGGCTCCTGCGTCTCGAGGGACTCGAAGGCCAGCAGCGCCTCTACCTGAGCCACCTGCTGCGCACCAAGGCGCCGGAGGATCTGCTTCCCCCGGCGCCTCCGGGGGGTCAGTGGTACAGCGACAAGGGTCTCCAGAGTGCGGACCTGCTCCCGGGCATTCGGCGACTCTGCCTGTCCGCTCTGCAAGCGATATTGGAAGGGTGAGGTCCCGGTATTGTTCCGTTAAAACGAAAATCGGCGCCGTTGGCGCCGATTTTCGCAGTGGCTTCGCCCGGGTTAAAACTGCTCGAAAGCATTGAAGAAGTAGGCAACTTCAAACTTGGCGCTCTCGGGTTTGTCGCTGCCGTGGGTGGCATTGCGGCCAATGTTGGTGCCGAAGCGCTTGCGGAGTGTTCCTTCTGCAGCATTGGCGGGATTGGTGGCGCCCATGAGGTCGCGCCAGCGCAGGATGGCGTTCTCGCCCTCCAGGGCCATGAGCGCCACGGGACCCTCGGTCATGAAAGCCTCCAGCTCCGGGTAAAAACCCTTGCCCACGTGTTCGTGATAGAAGCCCTGGCAGATGGCCGGTGTCAGGCGGGTCAGCTTGAGTCCGACGAGTTTGAGACCACTCCGTTCGATGGTGGTGATGATCTCGCCGATGTGACCGTCCTTGACGGCATCTGGCTTGACGATGGCAAAAGTGCGCTCGAGGGGCATGGTTCCTCCAGAATCCAATCCTTCAGTGTGACCAGCAGCGGTAACTTCGGCAACCACGAAGCCTTGGCGACAGCTTCCCGCGCTGGGAAACGGGGGTTCATCGCGCTACAATCGATGGTTTACGTGACTGGACGGCTGCATGCTCGACACCTTCCTCAAGAAACTCATCGGCTCCAAGAACGACCGAGAGCTGAAGCGCCTGTGGGCCAGGGTCCAGGCCATCAATGAGTTCGAGCCTGAGATGTCTGCCCTGAGTGATGAAGCACTGAAGGCCAAGACGCCGTATTTGAAGGAGAAACTGGCGAAGGGCGCCACGCTCGAGGACATCCTGCCCGAAGCGTTTGCGGTGGCCCGCGAGGGCAGCAGGCGCGTGCTCAAGATGCGCCACTTCGACGTGCAGCTGGTGGGCGGCATGGCGCTGCACGAGGGCAAGGTCGCCGAGATGCGGACCGGTGAAGGCAAGACCCTCACTGCCACGCTCCCTCTCTACCTGAACGCCCTGGCGGGTCAGGGGGCCCATCTGGTCACCGTGAACGACTACTTGGCCCGGCGTGATGCCGAGTGGATGGGCCGCCTCTATACCTGGCTGGGCCTCAGCGTCGGCATCATCCAGCACGGCCTGGATGACCAGCAGCGCCGCGACGCCTATGCCTGCGACATCACCTACGCCACCAACAATGAGCTGGGGTTCGACTACCTCCGCGACAACATGAAGTGGGATCTTGCGGACTTCACCCAACGGGGCTTCAACTACGCCATCGTGGACGAGGTGGATAGCATCCTCATCGACGAGGCGCGCACGCCGCTCATCATCGCGGGCAGCAGCGAGGAGGACACCTCCAAGTACTTCCGCATCGATGCCATCGTCCCCAAGCTCAAGGGGGATGTTCACTACAAGGTGGACGAGAAGGACCGCCAGGTGATGCTGACGGATGATGGCATCCACCACGCTGAGCATCTGCTCAGCGTGACGAACCTCTACGATCCAACCAGCATCGAGACCCTGCATGGGCTCAACCAGGCCCTCCTGGCCCACAACCTCTACCGGCTCGACGTGGACTACATGGTCCGTCCCAAGGAGGATGGCAAGGGCATGGAAGTGGTCATCGTGGACGAATTCACGGGCCGCCTCATGCCGGGACGCCGCTGGTCCAATGGCCTGCACCAGGCCATCGAGGCCAAAGAGGGGGTGGAGGTCAACGCCGAGAATCAGACCCTTGCCACCGTCACCTTCCAGAACTTCTTCCGGATGTACAAACGGCTGGCAGGCATGACCGGTACCGCGGAGACCGAAGCCACGGAGCTGCATTCCATCTACAAGCTGGATGTGATTGTGGTGCCCACGAACATGCCCATGGTCCGCACGGATTTCGCGGATACGGTCTACTCGACCCGCGCGGGGAAGAAGAAGGCCATCGTCGAAGAGATCAAGGAACTGCACACGAAGGGCCAGCCCATGCTGGTGGGCACGGCCAGCATCGAGAGCAGCGAAGACCTGTCCGACGCCCTGAAGGCCGCCCGCATCCCCCATGTGGTGCTGAACGCCAAGCACCATGAGCGGGAGGCGGAGATCGTGGCCCAGGCCGGCCGCAAGGGCGCCGTCACCATCGCCACGAACATGGCGGGCCGGGGCACGGACATCATTCTCGGTGGCAATCCCGAGGGCCTGGCGCGGCTCGAGGCCAAGAAGAAGAACATCACCCTCTACGATGACCAGGGGTTCGAGACGCCCGAATTCACAACTCTTGTGGAGAAGATGCGGGGGCAGACCACGGCCGAGCATGAGGAAGTCGTAGCCCTCGGTGGCCTGCACATCCTGGGCACGGAGCGCCATGAGAGTCGCCGCATCGACAATCAGCTCCGGGGCCGGGCCGGCCGCCAGGGCGATCCCGGCACCAGCCGCTTCTACCTGTCCCTCGAGGACGACCTGATGCGGATCTTCGGGGGCGACCGCATCAAGAATCTCATGGGCGCCATGGGCATGAACGACGACGAGCCCATCGAGGCGGGCATGGTCACCCGCGCCATCGAGCGCAGCCAGAAGCGCGTGGAAGCCCACCACTTCGAGATCCGCAAGCACCTGCTCGAATACGACGATGTGATGAACAAGCAGCGCATCTTCTTCTATGGACTGCGTACCGACATCCTGAAAGGCAACACCAAGG